>NZ_JBVVQU010000017.1:0-43137 GCF_055811555.1 Mesorhizobium sp. WSM4813 | reverse complement strand
TTCTCCTCGCTTTTTGTTTTTTCTCTCCAATTTTACATAAAAATCGCCCCTAAACCCGCTATTATCCACAAAACTCCCCCCGCGCGCGGGGGGGCCGGGGGGCGCCCGCGGCAATGATTGCCGCGCTCGATGCCGCCGCCAACCCGTCGTCGGT
Organism: Mesorhizobium sp. WSM4813; assembly: GCF_055811555.1. NCBI lineage: Bacteria > Pseudomonadati > Pseudomonadota > Alphaproteobacteria > Hyphomicrobiales > Phyllobacteriaceae > Mesorhizobium > Mesorhizobium sp. WSM4813. The sequence goes on along the minus strand of NZ_JBVVQU010000017.1, from coordinate 42,983 downwards.
CCATGCCGAGGGCCGCGCCGCACGGCGGCTGATCGAGAATGCACGGCGCGATGTGGCGGCGCTGGTCAACGCCAGCCCCGAGCATGTCGTGTTCACCTCCGGTGCGACGGAAGCCGCCTCGACGCTGCTGACGCCGGATTGGCAGATGGGGCGCGGCACTGTCCGCATGAGCCGGCTTTATGTCTGCGAGGCCGATCATCCTTGTGTGCTGAGTGGCGGGCGATTTCCGGCGGCCCTGGTGACACGCATCGGCGTCGATGCCGACGGCATAGTCAGGCTGGACACGTTGGCGGCGGCACTTGGCCGTCATGACAAGGCAGACGGCCTGCCGCTGGTGGCGATCCACGCCGCCAATAATGAGACCGGCATCATCCAGCCGGTCGAGCGCATCGCCGAAATCGTCAAGGCGGCGGGCGGCATTCTGATCGTCGACGCCGTGCAGGCGGCCGGTCGCATTCCGCTCGATATGTCAGAGGGTTACGCCGATTACCTGATTCTGTCTTCGCACAAGATCGGCGGTCCCAAGGGCGTTGGCGCCATCGTCGCCGCCTCGGACCTGATGATGCCTAGGCCCTTGATCGCCGGCGGCGGCCAGGAAAAGGGTCATCGTGGCGGCACCGAAAATCTGGCCGCGATCGCCGGTTTTGGCGCGGCGGCGCGGGAGGCCCTGATCGGGTTGATGAGCATCGATGCGGTCGGCAGCCGCCGCGACGAGATCGAGGCCATCGTGAAAACGCAGGCGCCGGATGCGAAAATCTTCGGAACCGGCGCGCCGAGGCTTGCCAATACGACATTCTTCGCTATTGCGGGCATCAAGGCCGAGACAGCGCAGATCGCCTTCGATCTGGCGGGCGTGGCGCTGTCGGCCGGATCCGCCTGTTCGTCGGGCAAGGTCGGCCCGAGCCATGTGCTGAAAGCCATGGGTTACAATGACAGCCTTGGCGCTTTGCGCGTGTCCATCGGCCACGCAACGAGCGCCGAGGACATCGAACTGTTCCGCACTGCGCTGGCAGGTATTGCCTCACGCCGCGCAGGCAGGGAAGAAGCCGCCTGAGCGCGGCAAACAAACGCAGGCTTTTGGCCTGGTAGAGCCGTGCGTTTCATGGTGGCCGGGTGAATTTCCGGCAGGGACGCACTATATGGAACTTACGCCGCCTCGGGTGCCTCGCGGGTACTCGTTTCGCGGTGCCATAGTTTGAAAACTGCCGGGCCTTGACCCCGGCGTGGATGGAGAACGCTAATGCCTGCTGTGCAGGACACGATCGATCGGGTTCGAAAGATCGACGTCGACCAATACAAATACGGATTCCAGACCGAAATCGCGATGGACAAGGCCCCAAAGGGTCTGAGCGAAGACATTATCCGCTTCATTTCGGCGAAAAAGGACGAGCCGTCCTGGATGCTGGAATGGCGTCTGGAAGCCTATCGGCGCTGGGTGACGCTGGACGAGCCGAAATGGGCGCGCGTCCATTATCCGAAGATCGATTTCCAGGACCTCTACTATTACGCGGCGCCCAAGAGCACGCCGGGACCGACATCGCTGAGCGACGTCGATCCTGAACTGTTGAGGGTCTATGAAAAGCTCGGTATCCCGCTGAGGGAACAGGAAATCCTCGCCGGCGTGCAGAAGACCGATGCGTCGGAACTCGAGGAGCCCAGCGACAATGTCTACAAGTCGGGCCGCGTCGCCGTCGATGCCGTGTTCGATTCGGTGTCCGTCGTCACCACCTTTAAAAAGGAGCTGGCGCAGGCCGGCGTCATCTTCTGCTCGATCTCGGAAGCCATCCGCGAGCACCCGGAGTTGGTGAAGAAGTATCTCGGCTCGGTCGTGCCGACCTCCGACAATTTTTACGCCACGCTGAATTCGGCGGTATTCACCGACGGCTCCTTCGTCTTCGTGCCCAAGGGCGTGCGCTGCCCGATGGAACTGTCGACCTATTTCCGCATGAACGAGAAGAACACGGGCCAGTTCGAGCGCACGCTGATCATCGCCGAGGAGGGGGCTTACGTCTCCTATCTCGAAGGCTGCACGGCGCCGCAGCGCGACGAGAACCAGCTTCACGCCGCCGTGGTCGAGCTGATCGCGCTCGACGATGCCGAGATCAAATACTCGACGGTGCAGAACTGGTACCCCGGCGACGCCGAGGGCAAGGGCGGCATCTATAATTTCGTCACCAAGCGCGGCGACTGCCGTGGCGACCGTTCGAAGATTTCGTGGACGCAGGTCGAGACCGGCTCGGCGATTACCTGGAAATATCCGAGTTGCATCCTGCGCGGCGACGATTCCAGCGGCGAGTTCTATTCGATCGCCGTGTCGAACGGCTATCAGCAGGTCGACAGCGGCACCAAGATGATCCATCTCGGCAAGAACACGTCGAGCCGCATCATCTCCAAGGGCATCGCCGCCGGTTACTCGCAGAACACCTATCGCGGTCAGGTCTCGGCGCACCGCAAGGCAACCAATGCCCGCAACTTCACCAACTGTGACTCGCTGCTGATCGGCGACCAGTGCGGCGCGCACACCGTGCCATACATGGAAGCCAAGAACGCGACGGCACAGTTCGAGCATGAGGCGACCACCTCGAAGATCTCCGAGGACCAGAAGTTCTACGTCATGCAGCGCGGCATTCCGGAAGAAGAGGCGATCGCGCTGATCGTCAACGGCTTCGTCAAGGACGTCATCCAGCAGCTGCCGATGGAATTCGCGGTCGAGGCGCAGAAGCTGATCGGCATTTCGCTTGAGGGGAGCGTGGGGTGAGTCAATCTCAACTGAAAGCCTCATTCGACGCCGCCTTCGCAGAAGGAAAGGAACTCGCACTCAAGCAGACTCCTAGCTATTCGGAGGTCCGAAACCGGTTGATCGAAAGCAATGATCGATTCCGGTCGGTGCTTTCGGCGGCGCTGTCGGACAATACGGCTTTCGCGGTCGTCCCTGCGGAGGTGTCGATTGGCACGTCCGTGTCTTTCAACAACAAGGTTGTGCTCACGGTGTTCCCAGCCAAGCACGGGGATACGGAGTACGTTGTGGGCGTAGACGATCGTCTGCTCGCCGAGAATGCCGGCATGGAGACAGATGCCATCCTCCAGAAAGACCTGCCTGGTGCGGTGAAGCTTGTTGGCTGGTACTTGGGCATCATTTCTACCGGAGCACAGGTCAGTCCAGATTGCCCGATGAAGCGGTAGAGAGAAAGTAAAACTGGTGGATTCTTGATATTGGAACGAAAAATGCTTGAAATCAGAAACCTTCATGCTCGCATCGTCGATGACGGCACCGAGATCATCCGCGGCCTGAACCTGACGGTCAGAGCCGGCGAGGTCGCCGCCATCATGGGCCCCAACGGCTCGGGAAAATCGACGCTGTCCTACATCCTCGCCGGGCGCGAGGATTATGAGGTCACAGAAGGCGACATCCTCTACAACGGCCAATCGATCCTCGAAATGGACCCGGCCGAACGCGCCACATCAGGCATTTTTCTCGCTTTCCAGTATCCGATGGAGATACCGGGTGTGGCGACGATGGAATTCCTGAAAGTGGCGATGAACGAGCAGCGCAAGGCGCGCGGCGAGGAGCCGCTGAAGATCCCCGAATTCCTGAAGCGCGTGAAGGACGCCGCCGCCTTGCTCGACATGGACATGGCGATGCTGAAGCGGCCGCTCAATGTCGGCTTCTCCGGCGGCGAGAAGAAGCGTGCCGAGATCCTGCAGATGAAGCTTTTGGAGCCAAAACTGTGCGTGCTCGACGAGACTGATTCCGGCCTCGACATCGATGCGCTGAAGATCGTCTCGGAAGGCGTCAATGCATTGCGCGCGCCAGACCGCGCTATCGTCATCATCACCCATTACCAGCGCCTGCTTCAGTACATCGTGCCGGATAGTGTGCACGTGCTCTACAGAGGTCAGGTGGTCAAATCGGGCGACAAGTCGCTGGCGCTCGATCTCGAGGCCAATGGCTATGCCGGCGTGATCGGCCAAGCCGCGTGAGATGCCAGAAGGCCCAGAAGGCAAGCCAAGCAAGGCGAGACTGATGAACATACACACGACACCCCAGCGGACGCCGGCCGAAACGGCGCTGATCGACATCTTCAGTGACCGGTTGTCGCTGCTGCCCGGCGACGGCACAGTGATGCTGAAGCGCGACGACGCCATCGAGGCGATCAAGAGCGGCTTGCCGACGCGGCGCATCGAATCGTGGCACTACACCGACCTGCGCCGCCTGCTGACTTCGGTTCCGGACTTCGATCCCGCAGCTGCCGCGAAAGCCATTGCGCCGATCGTTGAGGGCTCCGTCATTTTGCCGGTGCTGAACGGCGTGTCGAGCGCGAAAGTGCCTGTCATCGATGGCGTTGTTGTCCAGCGCCTGTCGGAGAAACTGACCGACGGCAGCATCGCACCTGGGCTCGATCCCTACGGCAGCGACGATGCCATCGGCGCGCTGAATACCGCTTTCGTTGCCGACGGCTATTTTGTCGACATCGCCGACGGCACCGAACTGGACAAGCCGATCGAACTTCAGAACCTGCAGGCCGGTGGCCAGACGCATGTGCGCCTGGCCGTCCGCGTCGGCGCCGGCGCCAAGGCTGTGATCGTCGAGCGCCAGGCGGGCGAGGGCGCCGCACTCGTCAGCTCGGTCAGCCAGCTTCTGCTCGACGAGGGTGCCGACGTGACGTGGCTGATTGTGCAGGAGCAGCCGGATACCGCGACGCATCTTGCCCAGTTCAAGGCGCATCTCGGCAAGAATGCGAAGCTGACGCTATTCGTGATGAATGCCGGCGGCAAGCTGGTGCGCCAGGAGGTCGTGGTCAGAACGACCGGGGAAGGCGCCGATTTCACGCTGCGCGGCATCAACCTGCTTGCGGGCGACACCCATACCGACGTGACCATGGTGCTCGACCATGCCGTGCCGCACACGGCCTCGACCGAGGTGATCCGCAACGTGGTGACGGGAAGAGCGCGCGGTGTCTTTCAGGGGCGCATCAACGTCCACCAATATGCGCAGAAGACCAACGCCAAGATGGCCTGCAACACACTGCTTCTGTCGGATGACGGCGAGTTCTCGACCAAGCCTGAGCTCGAAATCTTCGCCGACGACGTCGTCTGCGGCCATGGCGCCACCGTCACCGAGATCGACCATAGCCACCTGTTCTACCTGATGGCGCGCGGCATCGACGAGAAGTCGGCCCGTGGCCTGTTGGTGAAGGCGTTCGTCGCCGAGGTGATCGAGGAACTGGACGACGAGGCGATCGTCGAGGCGCTGGAAGCAAGGCTCGACGGCTGGTTCGTGGCGCACGGGTAAAAGTGGGTGAGGGTTTGGCGCTTCGGCCAACACCCCTCATCCGTCGCCTTCGGCGACACCTTCTCCCACAAGGGGAGAAGGAGGGCGCCTCTCCTTCTCCCCTTGTGGGAGAAGGTGGATTGGCGCGAAGCGCCAAGACCGATGAGGGGTGCTGGAAGGAACGCGGCGTCGAGCGGCAAGGACTTGGAAATGGACCAGAAAGTCGAAAACATCCCCTACGACGTCGAGGCGATCCGCCGCGACTTCCCGATCCTGTCGCGGGAAGTCTACGGAAAACCGCTGGTCTATCTCGACAATGGCGCCTCGGCGCAGAAGCCGCAGGCCGTGCTCGACGCCATCCAGCACGCTTATTCCCAGGAATATGCCAACGTCCATCGCGGGCTGCATTTCCTGTCGAATGCCGCGACCGATGCCTATGAGAAAGCGCGTGAGACGGTACGCCGTTTCCTCAACGCGCCAAGCACCGACAACATCGTCTTCACCTCGAACACGACCGCGGCGATCAACACCGTCGCCTACGGCTTCGGTATGCCCAATATCGGCGAGGGCGGCGAGATCGTGCTGTCGATCATGGAGCACCATTCCAACATCGTCCCGTGGCATTTTATCCGCGAGCGCCAGGGCGCCAAGCTGGTCTGGGTGCCGGTCGACGATCTCGGTGTCTTCCACATCGAGGAGTTCGAGAGGCGGCTGACGGACCGCACCAAGCTCGTCGCCATCACGCACATGTCGAATGCGCTGGGCACGGTGACGCCGATCAAGGAGATCGTCCGCATCGCGCATGCGCGCGGCATTCCGGTGCTGGTCGACGGCAGCCAGAGCGCCGTGCACATGCCGATCGACGTGCAGGATCTCGATTGCGATTTCTTCGTCTTCACCGGCCACAAGGTCTATGGGCCCTCGGGCATCGGCGTGCTCTATGGCAAGAAGGACATGCTGGAGCGCATGCGTCCGTTCATGGGCGGCGGCGAGATGATCGAGGAGGTGACGCAAGACTTTGTCACCTACAACGACCCGCCGCACCGCTTCGAGGCCGGCACGCCGCCGATCGTCCAGGCGATCGGGCTGGGTGCTGCTCTCGAATACATGGAAAAGATCGGCCGCGAGCGCATTGCCGCCCACGAGGCGGATCTGAAGGATTATGCCCATCAGCGGCTGCGCGCCATCAACTCGCTGCGCATCTTCGGCGATGCGCCGGATAAGGGCGCCATCATCTCCTTCGAGTTGCAGGGCATTCATGCCCACGACGTGTCGATGGTCATCGATAGGCAAGGCGTGGCCGTGCGCGCCGGCACGCACTGCGCCCAGCCGCTGTTGAAACGCTTCGGCGTAACCTCCACATGCAGGGCATCGTTCGGCATGTATAATACCAGGGCCGAAGTCGACGCTTTGGCCGATGCGCTCGAAAAAGCGCGCAAGTTCTTCGGATGACGATCATGGATGATGCAGGCCGCACCGCTGAGACCACTTCGGAAACGACTGCCAACGGTCTGGTTTCCGCCTCGGCCATTCCCGCCGACGAACTGGCGCGGCTGACCGACGACATCGTCTCGGCGCTGAAGACGGTCTACGACCCGGAAATCCCGGCAGACATCTACGAGCTCGGCCTGATCTACAAGATCGACATCGAGGACGACCGCTCGGTCAAGATCGACATGACGCTGACCGCGCCCGGCTGCCCGGTGGCCGGCGAAATGCCGGGCTGGGTGGAGAACGCCGTCGGCGCCGTCGAAGGCGTGTCCGGCGTCGAGGTCAATATGACCTTCGACCCACCCTGGTCGCCCGACCGCATGTCGGAAGAGGCCCAGGTCGCGGTGGGCTGGTACTAGCACTGGATATGACAAAGATTGGCGCACTTGCGCCAGGCAGAAAATTTCACCATTTTAGGTGAGGAATCATTCGGCAGGCCTTGAACCTGCACGCAATGGAGAAAGAAAAGATGGGACGCTTCGCCGTCATCACGATGACCGAAAAGGCTGCCGACCGGGTGTGCGAGATCGTCGCGACCCGTGAGAATGCGCATGGCATTCGCCTTGGCATCAAGAAGGGCGGCTGCGCCGGCATGGAATATACGGTCGACCTGGTGACCGAGCCCAACACCAAGGACGATCATATCGAGCGCGACGGCGCCCACGTCTATGTCGCGCCTGAGGCAGCGCTTTTCCTGTTCGGCACCGAGATGGATTTTGAGCAGACGACGCTGCGCACCGGCTTCACCTTCCGCAACCCGAACCAGAGCTCGGCCTGCGGCTGCGGCGAATCGGTTGAGCTGAAACCGGCCGATCTGAAGGCACTGGCCGAGGCGCGCGCGTCGGCCTGATTTTCCCTTCTCCCCGTTTACGGGGAGAAGGTGGCCCGAAGGGCCGGATGAGGGGCAGAGCCGGCTTCTGTGATGTTTGCGCCCCCCTCATCTGCCTGCCGGCATCTTCTCCCCGTAAACGGGGCGAAGAAATGCTAATCCACCCACATTCCCGTCCGCTTGTGCCAGTCGGCGATCGATTCCTCGGGATAGACGTCGAAGGTCTTGTCGTCCTTGCCGATCTCGGGCTCGACCCAGTTCGCCTTGTATTTCAGCATGAGGTGCACCTTTTCAGGCGGTTTCGGCAGGTCTGTGTCGATCGCCGAGGCGAAGGGGTGGACCAACTCCGGCCAGGTCGGATCGTAGAGCCAGAGTGCCGATCCGCATTTCCGGCAAAAATTCCGCTCGCCTGACGAGATCTCGCATTGCGGATGCTCGTCGTCCTCGATCTCGGCTTGGTAGACGCCAAGATTGCGCTTGCCCTTGATTTTCAGCGTCTCGAAATCGGCGCCGAGATTGATGGCAAAGCCACCGCCGCCCTGCTGCTTGCGGCAGATCGAGCAGTAGCAGAGCATGAACGGCACCGGCGTGTGGCTTTCCACCTCGAAGCGGACAGCATTGCACCGGCAGGACCCTTTGAGCAGAAGCGGCATGAAAAACTCCGACGAAATTGGCTTTCAACTTGTCAGGATGGTGCCGGTTGCGGCGATGACAAGGGGAAATCCGGGTGACATGATCGCGGCATGGACAATGAACGCATTGCCGAACTTTTCGAAGGCCTCGGCCCGGTCAGCATTCGCAAGATGTTCGGTGGCAAGGGCATCTATTTTGACGGCGTTATCGTCGCCATCGTGGTGCGTGGCGAATTGATGCTGAAGGCCGACGCGGAAAGCACGCCAGAATTCGAGGCCGCCGGCTGCCGGCAATGGACCTATACGGGATCGCGGCACGGCAAGCTAGTGTCCATGCCGTATTGGAGCATTCCCGACAGTGCTTTCGATGATCCGGATGAAATGGCGATCTGGGCACGCCGGGCCTACGAGGCGGGGCTGCGGGCCGGCAAATAGGCTGCCTCTCCGCTGGTCATCATCTCATGCCAATTTTCTGCGGCTCGGGCACAAGGGCCAGCGCGTCGGCAAAGTCTGCCGCCGTTAAGACCGGCACAAGCCCGGCACTTTCGATCGCGAGCATTGCTGCGGCAACGCCGTGACGCAGCGCCGCGCGCAGCGTCAGGCCGCGCAGCAGGGCGGCGACCGTTGCGCCCGCCAGCGCATCGGCGGCACCGTCCGCGACCTTTCTTGGCGGCAGGATCGAGAAGGCGCCGGCTTTGTCGAAACCCAGCACCGGACCGTCATCCGCCGTCACCACGCCGCCTTTGAGGCCGGCGCGCCTCAGGCAGTCGATGATATCTCGCTCCGCCGTGTCGATACCGACATCGGCGAGTGCGAAGGCCTCATGCCGGTTCATGAAGACCATCGCCAGACTGCCGAGCACCGGCGCGAGCCGCACCGCCTTGTCTGGTGAAGCGGCGAGGGCGAAGACCGGCTTGCCGGCCGCAAGCGCCACCAGCCGCTCCAGCGCCGTCGACGGCAGGTTGGCATCGCACAGGACCGCATCGGCGGTGCTGATCGCCTCGCGCACCTTGGCACGGCGGATTTGCTTGGGAAGCGCCAGGTCATAGAGCGCCATGTCGGCAAGGCCGACGATCAGCCCGCCGTCGCCGTCGACCAGCACCGTATTGCTCGGCGTTGTGCGATCGAGGAACACCACGGACAGATCGGCAATACCGGCCGCAGTGATGGCGCGCGAGACCGTATCGGCCAGAACATCGCCGCCGCGCACCGAAAGCAGCGAACCGGAGACGCCGCGGCGCACGGCGCTGCGCAGCGCGTTGAAGACGGCACCGCCGACAGCCTCGCGCATCGTGCCGGGATTTGACGCCGCCGGCACGAAGGCGCCCGAAACCTGGCCGCGCCGGTGTATATAGGCGCCGCCAACGGCCAGGATTGTCGGCGACTTCATCATGCCGGCGAGATGACCTTTGCTGTTGCCGGGTGGAGACTAGGTTGTCCCGCGGAACCCGGCAACCGGAGGCGCGATTCGGAAGATGCCAGCACGATCCTGCGGGGGAAACGGGATACATCCTGGGGTGAAAGCGCGAAACAAAAAAAGAACAAAATAGCATACCTTTTGTTTTTCAATGGCTTGTATCCTCTTGCCAGATGAGAACAAAAAAGGTACAAATTAATAAGGATTACGGATTGTCCGGCCTTCATTGACGACCAAGGGGTGATGTATCATGGCTCAGAATTCTTTGCGGCTTGTAGAGGACAAAGCAGTGGATAAATCAAAGGCTCTGGATGCGGCGCTGTCGCAAATCGAGCGTGCCTTCGGCAAGGGCTCGATCATGCGGCTCGGCGCAAACGAGCAGGTCGTCGAGATCGAAACGGTGCCGACCGGTTCGCTTGGCCTCGACATCGCGCTTGGCGTCGGCGGCCTGCCGCGCGGTCGCATCGTCGAGATCTACGGGCCGGAAAGCTCGGGCAAGACGACGCTGGCGCTGCACACTGTGGCGGAGGCCCAGAAGAAGGGCGGCATCTGCGCCTTCGTCGATGCTGAGCACGCGCTCGATCCGGTCTATGCCCGCAAGCTCGGCGTCGACCTCGAAAACCTGCTGATTTCGCAGCCCGACACCGGCGAGCAGGCGCTGGAGATCTGCGACACGCTGGTGCGTTCCGGCGCCATCGACGTGCTGGTGGTCGATTCGGTCGCGGCGCTGACGCCGCGCGCCGAAATCGAGGGCGAAATGGGCGATTCGCTGCCCGGCCTGCAGGCCCGCCTCATGAGCCAGGCGCTGCGCAAGCTGACCGCCTCGATCTCGCGCTCCAACACCATGGTCATCTTCATCAACCAGATCCGCATGAAGATCGGCGTCATGTTCGGTTCGCCCGAGACCACGACCGGCGGCAACGCGCTGAAATTCTACGCTTCGGTGCGCCTCGACATTCGCCGCATCGGCTCGGTCAAGGACCGCGACGAGGTCGTCGGCAACCAGACCCGCGTCAAGGTGGTCAAGAACAAGCTGGCGCCGCCCTTCAAGGTGGTCGAATTCGACATCATGTATGGCGAGGGCGTGTCCAAGACCGGTGAGCTGGTCGACCTCGGCGTCAAGGCCGGCGTGGTCGAGAAGTCGGGCGCCTGGTTCTCCTACAATTCGCAGCGTCTCGGCCAAGGCCGCGAGAATGCCAAACTGTTCCTGCGCGATAATCCCGACACGGCGCGCGAGATCGAGCTGGCGCTGCGGCAGAATGCCGGGCTGATCGCCGAGAAATTCCTCGAAAATGGTGGTTCCGAAGGCGGAGACGATGGTTTCGAGGACGAAGCGGGTGCCATGTAGGCTTCGGCTGTAATCGAGTTCTGCATTGTTGCGTTTCGAACCGCCGGCCTACGCCGGCGGTTTGCGTTTCGGCGAGGGCGCCGAGTGACCCGGCAAGCCCCGCAAATTGGCCCAATTCCGTGTTTCTGGACAGGGTGCAACGCGGCGGCTAAAAGGCCATGTCCATTTGCCGTCGGCCGGGCCGACGGCTCTCTCTAAAAGCTAAAAGGCAGTATTATTCATGAGTGGCGTGAACGAGATCCGGTCGACATTCCTCGACTATTTCCGCAAGGAGGGTCACGAGGTCGTCGCGTCGAGCCCGCTGGTGCCGCGCAACGACCCGACGCTGATGTTCACCAACGCCGGCATGGTGCAGTTCAAGAACGTCTTCACCGGCCTGGAAAAGCGGCCCTATTCGCGTGCCACGACCGCTCAGAAGAGTGTCCGCGCCGGCGGCAAGCACAACGACCTCGACAATGTCGGCTACACCGCGCGCCACCTGACCTTCTTCGAGATGCTCGGCAATTTCTCGTTCGGCGACTATTTCAAGGAGCGCGCCATCGAACTTGCCTGGAACCTGATCACCAGGGAGTTTGGGCTGAAGAAGGACAAGCTGCTGGTCACCGTCTATCACACCGACGACGAGGCGGGCGGCTACTGGAAGAAGATCGCCGGCTTTTCCGACGATCGCATCATCCGCATTCCGACCTCGGACAATTTCTGGGCAATGGGCGACACCGGACCTTGCGGGCCGTGCTCGGAGATCTTCATCGACCGTGGCGAGCACATCTGGGGCGGCCCTCCCGGCAGCCCCGAGGAGGATGGCGACCGTTTCCTCGAATTCTGGAACCTGGTGTTCATGCAGTACGAACAGGTGACGAAGGACGAGCGCATCGACCTGCCGCGCCCGTCGATCGACACTGGCATGGGCCTGGAGCGCATGGCCTCCATTCTGCAAGGGGTGGAGAGCGTCTTCGAGACCGACCTGTTCCGTCACCTGGTCGACGTTGCGTCATCCGCGCTCGGCCGCGGTCCGGATGGAGACACCGTCGCATCGTTCCGCGTTATCGCCGACCATTTGCGTTCGTCCTGCTTTTTGGTGGCCGACGGCGTGCTGCCGTCCAACGAAGGCCGCGGCTACGTGCTGCGTCGCATCATGCGCCGCGCCATGCGCCATGCGCAGCTTTTGGGCGCCCGTGATCCACTGATGTGGCGGCTGGTGCCGGCGCTGGTGCGCGAGATGGGCCAGGCCTACCCGGAACTGGTGCGCGGCGAACAGATGATCACCGAGACGCTGAAGCTTGAGGAAACCCGTTTCCGCAAGACCCTGGTGCGCGGCTTGGGCCTGCTTTCTGAGGCGACGGAAAAGCTGGGCTCCGGCGACATGCTGGATGGCGAGACAGCCTTCAAGCTTTACGACACCTATGGCTTTCCGCTCGATCTGACGCAGGACGCGCTGCGTCAGCGCAATATCTCGGTCGATCTTGCCGGCTTCACCAATGCGATGGAGCAGCAGAAGGCCGAGGCGCGCAAGAGCTGGGCTGGTTCCGGCGAGGCCGCGACCGAAACGGTGTGGTTCCCGGTGCGCGAGAAGAACGGCGCCACCGAATTCCTCGGCTACGAGACCGAGCAGGCGGAAGGCCTCATCCAGGCGCTGGTCAGGGACGGCAAGATCGTCGACAGCGCCGCCAGGGGCGACGCCGTTGCCGTGGTCGTCAACCAGACGCCGTTCTATGGCGAGTCCGGCGGCCAGATGGGCGATACCGGCGTTATTTCGGGCGAAGGGTTCTCGATCGAGATCTCCGACACGCAGAAGAAGGCCGATGGGCTATTCGTGCACCTCGGCAAGGTGGTCAACGGCACGGTCAACACGGGCGCGACTGTCGAGCTGAAGGTCGACCATGCGCGCCGCTCCAGGCTGCGCGCGAACCATTCCGCGACGCATCTGATCCACGAAGCGCTGCGCGAGGTGCTGGGCACCCATGTCGCGCAGAAGGGCTCCCTGGTCGCGCCCGAGCGTCTGCGCTTCGACATTTCGCACAACAAGCCGATCTCGCCCGACGAGCTCGAAGAGGTCGAGCGGATGGCGAACGAGATCGTCGTCCAGAACAGCTCGGTCACCACGCGGCTGATGTCGGTTGACGATGCCATTGCCGAAGGCGCCATGGCGCTGTTTGGCGAGAAGTATGGCGATGAAGTGCGCGTCGTTTCGATGGGCACGGGCTTGCATGGCGCCAAGGCCAACCGACCCTATTCGGTCGAGCTCTGCGGCGGCACGCATGTCAGGGCGACCGGCGATATCGGTCTGGTGCGCGTGGTGTCGGACAGTGCGGTGGCCGCTGGGGTGCGCCGCATCGAGGCGCTGACCGGAGAGGCGGCCAGAAAGCATCTCGACGAGCAGGAGAAGCGGCTGAAGGCGGTCGCGGCCGCGCTGAAGATTTCGCCAGCCGACGTGCCGGCCCGCGTCGAGGCGCTGCTCGACGAGCGCAAGAAGCTAGAGAAGGAGCTGACCGAAGCGCGCAAGAAGCTGGCGCTGGGCGACCGCTCGCCAGCCGGCGTGCCTGCCGAGAACGAGACCATTGCCGGTGTCGGCTTCCTCGGCAAGGCGGTCTCGGGCGTCTCGCCAAAGGATTTGAAACCGTTGGCCGATGCCGGCAAGAAGTCGCTCGGCTCCGGCGTCGTCGTCTTCGTTGGCGCCGGCGAGGACAACAAGGCCAGCGTCGTGGTCGGCGTCACCGACGACTTGACCAGCCGCTTCAGCGCGGTCGATCTGGTCCGCGTGGCGTCCGCGGCATTGGGTGGGCAGGGCGGCGGCGGTCGGCCTGACATGGCCCAGGCCGGCGGCCCGGATGCCTCGAAAGCCGAGAATGCGATCGCTGCGGTGAAGGCGGCACTGGAAGCTGCGTAAGGCGAAGCCGAAGTGGCAGCGGGGATGATGTGGCAACGTTGACCATGTATCAAGTCGACGCCTTTGCCGAACGGGCTTTCCAAGGCAACCCTGCTGCCGTTCTCGTTTTGGAGGATTGGCTATCGGACGATGTGATGCAGGCCATCGCAAACGAGAACAATCTTGCTGAAACCGCGTTTGCGCGGCCGAATGGCGAGGGTTGGGATTTGCGCTGGTTCACGCCGGTTCATGAGGTCGACTTCTGTGGTCATGCTACTCTTGCGACCGCCCATGTATTGGCCGCGGAACACAAGATGCCTGGTGACATGGTCTTTGCCACGCGGGTGGGTGAGCTACGGGTTTCCCAACGGGAAGGTGCCTACCAGCTCGATCTGCGGTGTTTTCCGCCGCAGCCGCTCGGCGGGGAGTTACCGCTGGCGCTGCAAGAGATATTTCCCCGGCATCCGGTTTCGAGCTTCCGCAATTTCGAAAACCTGTTTGTCGAGCTTGCCGACGAGGCATCCGTACGGTCATTCGTTCCCGATATGCTTAGGATAAGAACCCTTCATCCTCTTGGCCTAGTCTAGTCATTACCGCGCCCGGGCGAGCCCATGATTTCGTCTCGCGTTATTTCGTGCCCGGAGCCGGCATTCCCGAGGATCCGGTGACCGGCTCCACTCATGCGACGCTGGTGCCTTACTGGTCTGAAAAACTCGGCAAGACGCATCTGTCGGCATTCCAATGCTCGCAGCGCGGCGGGCATTTGCTGTGTGACCTGGCTGGAGATCGCGTGCTGATCGCAGGTCGTGCGAAGACCTTCATGAAGGCGGAAATCTACCTTCCCGAATGAGCATCTGGCATTCGCCTCACCCGGCCTTTTCAGTTCCGGAAAAGCTTGGACGCTGAGCGATGCGGGTCCACCAGTTGTGGATGTCGGCAAACTCCGCCAGCAGGTTTCGCCCTTCGGCGACCTTGACGAAGTAGCCGACGATCGGCGCGGCGTGCAGGTCGGCGAGTGTCAGTTGATCGCCCAGCAGCCAAGGCCCGGCGGCTTTCAGTGAGGTGAGCATGCGAAGCACCGTGGCCGCCTGGCTAAGTCCGGCGGCGATCAGCACCTCGTCGGGCGGCTCTTTCTCCAGCCGCTCAACGGCGACGTCCCAGACCATGGCCCGATAGGCATAGGCGTCGAGCATGCCGATGATCTGGTTCATACGTGCGCGAGATCGGGCTTCGGCCGGTTGCAACGCCGGTCCGTCGAAAGCCTCGTCGACATAGCGGGTGATCGCGCTGGTCTCGTAAAGCCGAAACCCGTCGTGCTCGAAGGCAGGAATCCGGCCGAACGGGTGATGGTCGAAATACCAGCCCGGAATGCCGTCCGCCGCAAAGATGTCGACCGGCACAAGTTCGTAGTCGATGCCTTTTTCCTCGAGCACGAGGCGGACGATGCGCACATAGACGCTGTAGTCGGCCCCGTAGACGATGGGTTTGCTCATGACGTTCGTCTGGTCAGGCCATTGCCTTCTGCAGATTCTCGTCGATCTTGTCGAGGAAGCCGGTGGTCGAAAGCCATGGCTGGTCGGGACCGATCAGCAGCGACAGATCCTTGGTCATGAAGCCGGCTTCGACGGTCTGGATGCAAACTTTTTCCAACGTCTCGGCAAAGCGCTTCAGTTCGGCATTTTCGTCGAGCTTGGCGCGATGGGTGAGGCCGCGCGTCCAGGCGAAGATCGAGGCGATCGAATTGGTAGAGGTTTCCTCGCCCTTCTGGTGCTGGCGATAGTGGCGGGTGACGGTGCCATGTGCGGCCTCCGCCTCCACCGTCTTGCCGTCCGGCGTCATCAGAACCGAGGTCATCAGGCCGAGCGACCCAAAACCTTGCGCCACGGTGTCCGACTGCACGTCGCCATCATAGTTCTTGCAGGCCCAGACATAGCCGCCCGACCATTTCAGGCTGGAGGCGACCATGTCGTCGATCAGCCGGTGCTCGTACCAGAGCTTTTTCGCCTTGAATTCGGCTTCGAACTCGGCCTCGTAGACTTCCTGGAAAATGTCCTTGAAGCGGCCGTCATAAGCCTTGAGGATGGTGTTCTTGGTCGAGAGGTAAACGGGGTAGTTGCGCAGCAGGCCGTAATTCAGTGAGGCGCGGGCGAATTCACGGATCGACTCGTCGAGATTGTACATGGCCATGGCGACGCCGGCGGCCGGCGCATCGAAGACGTCATGCTCGATCACCTTGCCGTCCTCGCCGACGAACTTGATCGTCAGCTTGCCTTTGCCGGGAAAGCGGAAGTCGGTGGCGCGATACTGGTCGCCGAAAGCATGGCGGCCGACGATGATCGGCTTGGTCCAGCCGGGCACCAGCCGCGGCACGTTCTTCATGATGATCGGTTCGCGAAAGATGGTGCCGCCGAGGATGTTGCGGATCGTGCCGTTCGGCGACTTCCACATCTTCTTCAGCTTGAATTCTTCGACGCGCTGCTCGTCGGGCGTGATCGTCGCGCATTTCACGCCGACGCCGTGTTTCTTGATGGCATTGGCCGCGTCGATGGTCACCTGGTCGTTGGTGGCGTCGCGGTGCTCGACGCCGAGGTCGTAATATTCAAGCTTAAGGTCGAGATAGGGGTGGATCAGCTTGTCCTTGATGAACTGCCAGATGATGCGGGTCATCTCGTCGCCGTCGAGTTCGACGACCGGGTTCGCCACCTTGATCTTCGCCATGGAAAGAATGCCTCATTGTTGGGGATCGGAACGGCCTTGCCCGCATGGCTTTCAGCCGGGGATGCGGCCCGTATATCAAAGCATTTTTGGCCGCGCAAACGGCGATCCGCGCCGGCGGGCTCGATCCAGGCATCGGGCGTTCCTTGCGAAAGCTTCATTTTCGCGGCCGGATGTGGCAGGGGACGCTGAAATGCCGCAAACAGCAGTTCATTGACACCATGCAAGCCAGCAACGACATCCTTCCTGCAACAGGCCCGGCGATCATTCTGGTCGAGCCGCAGCTCGGCGAGAACATCGGCATGGTTGCGCGCGCCATGGCGAATTTCGGTCTGTCGGAGCTGCGCCTCGTCAATCCGCGCGACGGCTGGCCGAGTGAAAAGGCGCGCGCTGCCGCGAGCCGCGCCGACCACGTCATCGATGTCGCTAGGGTATTTGACGATGTTGCCTCGGCGGTCGCCGATCTGAACTTCGTCTTCGCCACCACCGCGCGCGCACGCGATAATTTCAAGCCGGTGCGCGGACCGGTCGAGGCGGGCAGGGCGCTGAGAGCGCGCCAGCAAGCCGGGCAGCGCACCGGCATTCTGTTCGGCCGCGAGCGGTTCGGGCTCTACAATGACGAGGTCGGCCTGGCCGACGAGATCGTCACCTTCCCGGTCGATCCCGCCTTCTCTTCGCTCAACATCGCCCAGGCGGCCCTGCTGATGTCTTATGAATGGATGAAGTCGGGCTTGGAAGACGAGACGAAAACCAATTTTTCCAGCCCCGACATGATGCCGGCGACCAAGGCACAATTGCATGGCCTGTTCGCCTATCTGGAAGGCGCGCTCGAAGCGCGCGGCTATTTCCGCCCGGCGGCGAAGAAGCCGAAAATGGTCGACAATCTGCGCGCGGTGCTGACGCGCGCCGGCTTCGCTGAGCCGGAGCTCAAGGTGCTGCGCGGCATAATTTCATCGCTGGACAGGTTCTCGCCGGCCATGCCGCGCGGCGACGGATCGCCGGGCGATGACCCAAGGCGGCTTCCGGCAGCGGCGGCGCGGGTCCGCAACGCGAAAGGCAAAGACTAGGACCGATCGTCGTGAGAACGGCTGCGTCACCAGTAACTGAATGTTATTTGGTGTGATCCATTGTCCTGAAAACGATGGATCCTTGGATGTTTACCTCAAATATCGGCCGTCTTCGCTTCTTCTTCTATTCCGCGGCCATGCTGGTGGCGGAAGTCGTGGTAATTGTATTGTGCATCGCGTGGACCATCGGCTTCGATGGGTTGGCCAATTCGAAACCTGGCCCCTCCAGGGAAGGGCTGGCCGCGGCTGTTCTCGTCGCTTCGCTGGTGGTCGTGCTGTTCCGCGCGAATTTCGCCTGGCGTCGAAGCCGCGACGCGCAAGGATCCAAATGGATCCTTTGGTCGTACATTGTGTTCTCGACCCTGTTTGCGATTCTGCAGGCCGGCACTCTTCTTGTCGTGAAATTCGACGGCGAAGATTCGCATTCCGGCCTTAACCTGCTGGGACTCGCTCTCGTCGGCCTCTGGGCGGCCATCTTGACGGCCAAGCCGGCGGGTGGCAGCTCTGCGGATATGGCGTCCTCCCTGAGTTTCGATGATATCAAGCCTCCCAGGCCGTTGCGCGGCGGCCGGGCGCCCCATTCAGAGTCGGCCGCCGGCGTGACGGCCCAGGCTCCGGCCCACGCCATGCGCGCCGCACCGGCGCAGCCGAACCACCTTGCATCTCAACCTGCGTCTCTGCCAAACGGCCGGCCGCGGCCCGGCGGCTTTGGGAAGCGGGGCCTTGTGTGATCATCTCGCCGCATCAAGGCCATGATGGTTCCAGATAGAACCGTCGAGATAAACGCATCATTGGCCTAAGCACGGGCCAGCCGTCTCTCCCCAGCTCTCTTTCATAACCGATGACAATGACCGATCCCTCAAGCGCCCGCCCGATCCTGATGTTCGATTCCGGCATCGGCGGCCTGACGGTGCTGCGCGAAGCGCGCGTGCTGATGCCCGACCGCCGCTTCGTCTATGTCGCCGATGACGCGGCTTTCCCTTATGGAGCTTGGGAGGAACCGGCACTGAGGGCACACATACTGGAGCTGTTCGGCAAAATGCTCGACCGTTTTTCGCCGGCCATTTCGGTCATCGCATGCAATACCGCCTCGACGCTGGTCATCGATGCGTTGCGTGAAAGATTTCCCGGCCATCCTTTCGTCGGCACGGTGCCGGCGATCAAGCCGGCGGCGGAACGCACGCGCTCCGGGCTGGTTTCGGTGCTGGCGACGCCCGGCACCGTCAAGCGCCAGTATACGCGCGACCTGATCGGCAAATGGGCTCAGAAATGCCATGTCCGCCTGGTCGGCAGCGACAATCTGGCCGGGCTGGCCGAGGTCTACATGCGCGAAGGCTTTGTCGATGAAGAGGCCGTGCGCACCGAGATCGCGCCATGCTTCGTCAAACATGATGAACTGCGGACCGACATCGTCGTGCTTGCCTGCACTCATTATCCCTTTCTGGCCAACCGCATGCGCAAGACGGCGCCTTGGCCGGTCGATTGGTTGGACCCCGCCGAGGCGATCGCGCGACGAGCTCTCTCGCTGCTCGCGGGCACCGAGGCCAGCCACCGCGGCGAGGCGTTGCCGGAAGGCGCCGACCTTGCCGTCTTCACCTCGAAGCGGGTTGATTTCCCGACTCGCCGCCTGATGCAGGGGTTTGGGCTGGCGATTTCCTGATATCTGGGAACATCACCCGGACCGGTGCGTTTTTCCCTCGTTGCAAGACGGGAGAAACGATCATGCCAGCCACTTCAAAAGCCCAGCAAAAAGCCGCAGGAGCGGCACTGTCCGCCAAGCGCGGCGAGACCAAGAAGAGTGAGCTCAAAGGCGCTTCGAAGGGAATGTACAAATCGATGAGCGAAAAGCAGCTCGAGGAATTCGCGGAGACCAAGCGTAAAGGCCTGCCCGAAAAGAAGTCAAAGCACTAGCCGCTCGTCCGCAAGGAGGTTGGGTTCGATTCGATAGTTGGATAGCCGCGGTCCAGCACACAGCCCGCGGCTGAATGGTTATCCGCTTGCCATACCGATGCCAGCTGCAAGCTTGACACTGGTGAAATCTCCGTTTAATCAGCCCTCCAACACCGGGCCGCAACGCCCGGTGGTTTCTTTATGTGCGCAAGACGTTGGGAAGCGCTCTATTTTCCCAGGTCTTGTGTAAAATGACGTGTCCCGTGGGTTTTCCGCCGCGTTGCGTGGGAAAACCCTGTCAGGTCTCGAAAACGGGGGCCAGAGGAGGGCGCGTTTCCTTCACCCGGACCATTAGGTTCCGGGTGTACTGTTTTGAAAGGGAATGCGATGAGCAAGCGCGAATCCGCGAAATACAAAATCGACCGCCGTCTCGGCGAAAACATCTGGGGCCGCCCGAAATCCCCGGTCAACAAGCGCGAATACGGTCCCGGCCAGCACGGCCAGCGCCGCAAGGGCAAGCTTTCCGATTTCGGCCTGCAGCTTCGTGCCAAGCAGAAGCTGAAGGGTCACTACGGCGACGTTTCGGAAAAGCAGTTCCGCAAGGTCTATGAAGAGGCGGACCGCCGCAAGGGCGACACCTCGGAGAACCTGATCGGCCTGCTCGAGTCGCGTCTCGACGCGGTCGTCTACCGCGCCAAGTTCGTGCCGACCATCTTTGCCGCCCGCCAGTTCGTCAATCACGGTCACATCAACGTCAACGGCAAGCGCGTCAACATCGGCTCGTACCGCTGCAAGCCGGGCGACGTCATCGAAGTGCGCGAAAAGTCGAAGCAGTTGGTGATCGTCCTGGAATCGGTAGGCCTGGCCGAGCGCGACGTGCCTGATTACATCGAGGTCGACCACAACAAGATGACCGCGACCTTCGGGCGCATCCCCGGCCTGTCGGATGTTCCATTCGCCGTGCAGATGGAACCGAACCTGGTCGTCGAATTCTATTCGCGCTGATCGATTTCTTCATCTGCGACATCATCGAAGGCCGCCCCTCGAGGCGGCCTTTTCCTTTGGGCATCCGAAAATCGATTTCGATTTTCGGGCCGATGCGCTACTCCGGGGAGCAACAAGGACCTTTGAGGCCGACGCGCCATGAACATGCTGCCCGACGCCAAAACACTCGAACCGACCGTCGATGCCGACGGCGGCTTTCATCCGCTGTTTGCCGATGTGCCGTCCTCCGTCGAATTTAACAAGCTGCGCAAGCGGCTGCTGCGTCTCGCCCGTCAGGCGATCGATGATTTTTCGATGGTGAGGCCTGGCGATCGCTGGCTGGTCGCCTTGTCGGGCGGCAAGGATTCCTATGGCTTGCTTGCTTTGCTGCTCGACCTCAAATGGCGCGGGCTGCTGCCGGTTGACCTGTTGGCTTGCAATCTCGACCAGGGCCAGCCGAATTTTCCGAAACACATTCTGCCCGATTATCTCAACACATACGCCATTCCGCACCGCATTGAATATCAGGACACCTATTCGGTGGTGACCGACAAGCTTCCCGAGGGCAGCACCTACTGTTCGCTATGCTCGCGGCTCAGGCGCGGCCATCTCTACCGCATCGCGCGGGAGGAGGGCTGCTCGGCTTTGGTGCTCGGCCACCACCGCGAGGACATTCTCGAAACCTTTTTCATGAACCTGTTCCATGGCGGGCGCCTCGCCGCCATGCCGCCCAAGCTTCTCAACGACGACGGCGACGTTATGGTGCTGCGGCCGCTCGCCTATTGCGCCGAGGCCGATCTCGAAAAATTCGCCGGTGCCATGAAGTTCCCGATCATCCCGTGCGATCTGTGCGGCAGTCAGGACGGCCTGCAGCGCAATGCGATGAAGGCGATGCTCGACGACTTGGAAAAGCGCATGCCCGGCCGCAAGGACACGATGATCCACGCCATGACCAATGTGCGGCCCTCGCATCTGCTCGACAGAAAGCTATTCGATTTCGCCGCCCTCAACGAGACCCCTCACCACAAGGCAAAACGTCCCCGATGACATTTGACGATACCGCGATCGACTGGCTCGCCAAGCTTCTGTCCGACGCCGCCATTGCCGAGATCATGCCGCGCTTTCGCCGGCTGGATGAGGGCGAGGTCGGCCAGAAAACCTCGGCAGCCGACCTGGTGACGGAGGCCGACGTGAATGCCGAGCGGCTCATCACCGTCAGGCTGCGCGAGCGCTACCCTCAGGCGATGATCGTCGGCGAGGAAGCCTGCTCCGACGACCCGGCGCTGCTCCAGGGTCTCGGCGAAGCCGATCTCGCCTTCGTCATCGATCCGGTCGACGGCACCTTCAACTTCGCCTCCGGCGTGCCGCTGTTCGGCGTCATGCTCGGCGTCGTGGTGAATGGCGAGACCGTCGCCGGCATCATTTACGATCCCGTCGGCAAGGACTGGCTGATCGGCGCCAAGGGTGCTGGCAGCCACATACGGCACGCGCATGGCACTCTGGAGAAGGTGCATGTCGCCGAGCCTGCGCCGATCTCGCAAATGACCGGGGCGGTTTCCTGGCAATACATGCCCGAGCCGGAACGGTCACGGCTGGCGCGCAACCAGACGAAATCGTTGTCGCAATTCGGCTATCGCTGCGCGGCTCACGAATACCGCCTGCTGGCGAGCGGCCACGCCCACTTCGTCGTCTACAACAAGCTGATGCCGTGGGATCATCTGGCCGGTGTGCTGATCCATGCCGAAGCAGGTGGTTACGCGGCTCGTTTCGACGGCAGCGACTATCTGCCTTCGCATATCGGAGGTGGCCTTCTTGTCGCGCCGAACAAGGAAAGCTGGCGCGAACTGCGCCGCGAACTCTGGGCGGAATAGGCTGGCCGGGGATCATGCACTAGGCGGAGCTGACGCCCAGGTTTCCGCGATGGCGACTATGGCGGCGTTGATCGGTCCGCTCGGGATCGTCGGCATCACCGACGCGTCGACGATAAAGATGTTGTCAAAGCCGTTCAACCGCAAATCCGGGTCGACGACGGCGTCTGCATCCCCGCCCATCCTGCACGTGCCAGCAGGATGATGATGGGTGGAGGCAGCGCTGGCGATGAAGGCGTCAAGGTCGGCGTCCGACTGCACCGCTGATCCCGGCAGAACTTCCACGTCGCGCCACTCGTCGAGCGCTGCATGGTGACCAATCGCGCGCGCCGTCTTCAGCGCCGTCCGGAAAACCGCCCGGTCGTGTTCGGTTTCGAGATAATGCGGGTCGATGATGGGTGCATCGTTTCGGCCCGGCCCGCTCGGTGCGATGCGCCCACGGCTGGTCGGATGGGTGACGCCGCATAGAATGGTGAAAGCCGAGCCATAGGGTGGTGCATTCAAGCCCTCTGCGGCTGATGGAGCAACGACGCAGGCTAGCGCAATATCGGGGCTTCCCGTCGAACGGGTCGGATCAATACCGTGCAGGTACATCAACGATTCCGAGTGCTGCAGGCGCGACGGCGGCAGCGGCTTTTTCGTGCTGTAGACATTTCCAAGGGCCAGCAGATGATCCTGCAGATTGCGGCCGACATCGCGTCTGTCGGCGAGGCAGCGTATCCCCGCCCGCTTCAGTGTATCCGGATCGCCGATGCCAGACCGCATGAGGATGAGCGGCGACGACACCGCGCCGGCGCAAAGAACGATCCTGTCGGCGGAGATTGTCATGCTCGCTCCGTCGCACACGACAGCCACACCCGTGGCCCGCTGGCCTTCCAGCACGAGGTGCTCGACCTCATGGGCGGTTAGCAGAGCGAGGTTCGGTCGCGTCATGACCTCCGGCGGCAGATAGGCGTCGGCGACGCTCAGGCGCTTGCCGGCGCGGATGTTCAGCGAATTGGGGCTCGTGCCGGCGAGCTCGCCGCTGTTGTGGTCGGTCAGGACGGGGACCCCCATGGCCTGTCCAGCGGCCATGTAAGCGCGGACGACGGGGCTGACCTCCGCATCCGGCAGATAGACGTCCAACGGTCCGCTGCGGCCGCGTGACGGCGCATCGAACGCGGTGAAAGCTTCGCTGCGGACGAAGCCCGGCAACAAGCCCGAAAAGGACCAGCGCTCGCCGCCTGCTACTGCCCAGGGCTGGAAATCATCGGGATGGCCACGCACATAGGCCATCGCATGCAGGCAGCTAGAACCGCCGACGATCTTCCCGCGCGGCCATTCGTGGACGCGGTGTGCGGTAAAGGGTTGCGGCACCGTACGATAAGCCCAGTCATAGGCGCGGCCCTGCAGCATCGTCCATTTCAACGGGTCGGCGATATCGGGATCGGACGGCATGACCCCGGCTTCGATCAAGCCGACCTGGCACGCGCTGTCCTCGCTTAACCGGCTAGCCACCACCGAGCCGGCAGATCCGGCGCCGACGATCAGCACGTCGAAATGACGCATCAATTTAAAAGGTCCCGCGAGCAGGCTGTCTGGCTAGAATACGAGACGCTCATGCCGCAAAAGCGCCGGCGTTCGACCGTTCCGTGATTCGCCTTTGCACGGATAGCAAATGCGCGCGCATGGCCGCTTCGGCTGCTTCGGGGTCGCGTTTCGAGATCGCTTCGGCGATCAGACGATGTTCGCCGTCGCGCTCGGCGATCCGCTTAGGGCAGGTGGGTGCTGCGGTCCGTGCGACCTTGACCCGCGCATCGACCCCGACCTGGCGCAGCATCTTGTAGAATTCGGCGGCAAGATGGTTGCGAGCGGCAGCGACGATGGCGGAATGAAAAGCGAAATCGACCGCGCCAGACGAGGCATTCTCCGGCGTGTTTGCCGCATCGATGATCCGGGCCGTCTCAAACGAGGAGGCGCGCAGCGATGCCAGCCGGGCGAGGCCCGGCTCCATGAGCAGGCGCAACTCCAGAACCTCGATGGGGTTGGTTACCCTGACAAGTTCTTCGCCATATCGGGGCAGGGCGGTCGGCGCACGCCTGGCGCGCGTCGGTTTCAAATCACCTGATTGGCGCAGCATCTCGAGCGCCTTGCGAAGCTGATGACGTTTCACGTTGAGATGTTCGGCAAGGTCACGCTCGGAAGGAAGCTTGCCGCCGCCCTGCTGCAACTGGCGGACCGCTGCGATGATGTCGTCGAGATCCGATGATACGATCTGCGGCTCGAATGCGTTCAAAACCAAATCTCCTGTCTGATCGGCAGCCGCCGACTCAACGTCCTGACATCATAATTGTGACGTGGAATCGATGAACACGGCACTCAACCAACTCAACCAATCTACATCTGTGCCCAGTGGTTGACAACACCAGTTGCGCGATGGTTGAGTGCCCTATTGTTTCTTTGACGGCTCACATCTCGGTGGGGCCGTCCTTCTCCCGAGGACCGTGCATGCCGTTTGGGGAAACATTTGACTATGTCATCGTCGGAGCCGGGTCGGCCGGCTGCGTGCTGGCAAACCGCTTGAGCGAAGATCCTGATGTTTCCGTGCTGCTCCTCGAAGCCGGGGACTGGGATCGCGATCCAATGATCCACATCCCGCTCGGCTGGGGCAAGATCCTGACCGAGCGCCGTCACGACTGGATGTATTTCTGCGAGCCCGAGGCCAATGTCGGCGGGCGCAAGGTCGAATGCGCCCGCGGCAAGGTCATCGGCGGCTCTTCCTCCACCAACGCCATGGCCTATGTGCGCGGCAATCGCGGTGACTATGATCGCTGGGCGGCCAGCGGCCTGACCGATTGGTCGTTCGACAAGGTGCTGCCCTATTTCAAGAAGCAGGAGCGCTGGGAAAAGGGCGAGAGCGACTATCGCGGTGGCAGCGGTCCGCTGAACACGCAGTTCTGCCGCTACAAGGACGAGCTGATCGATGCCTTCGCTGCAGCCAGCCGGGATGCCGGATACCCCCAGACCGACGACTATAACGGCGCCGTGCAGGAAGGCTTTGGCCGCCTGCAGATGACGATCGCAAACGGTCGCCGCTGCTCGACCGCGTCGGCCTATCTGCGTCCCGCCATGCGCCGCAGCAATGTCAAGGTGCTGACCGGCGCGATGGCGACGAGGATCCTGCTGAAGGATGGGCGCGCGACCGGCATCGCCTACACCAGAGGCGGCGCGACCCACCAGGTGCTGGCGCGGCGTGAGGTCCTGCTTGCCGGCGGCGTCATCAATACGCCGCAGCTGCTGATGCTGTCGGGGATCGGCGATGGCGGCGAGCTCGCCGCGCATGGCATCGAGACGAAAGTCGACCGGCCGCAGGTCGGCAAGAACCTGCAGGACCACGTTTCGGTCATTTTGATGTATCGGCGCAATCAGCCAGGGCCATTCCTCAAGATGATGCGGGCCGATCGAATCGGGCTGGATTTCGTCAGGACCTATCTCACCGGAAAGGGCTTTTCGGGAGACGTGCCCGGCGGGGTCGTGGCGTTTCTGAAAAGCGATGCAAGCCGGCCGCTGCCGGATGTTCAGCTGCTTTTCACGGCTGCACCGCTTGCCGCATGGCCTTACATGTCGCCATTCAAGGCGCCCTTCGCCGATGGATTTGCGACGCGCATCGTCGCCGTCCAGCCGGAGAGCAGGGGGAGCGTCAAGCTGGCGTCGAGCGATCCGTTGGCGGCGCCGCTGATCCACCAGAATTTCCTGTCTTCGCCGCGTGACTGGCAGTCACTCCGCGCCGGCTTCCGCGTCGCGCGCAACCTCGCTGCGCAACCGTCGATGACGCCGTTCATCGCATCGGAATTCTTTCCGGGCTCACAATGCCAAAGCGACGACGAGATCGATGAGCATATTCGCAAGACGTCGATCACCGTGCATCATCCGGCCGGCACCTGCTGCATGGGTGTCGACGCCGGCTCGGTGGTCGATCCCGAACTGCGGGTGCGCGGCGTCGCCGGGCTCCGCGCAGTGGATGCTTCCGTGATGCCGGACCTCATTTGCGGCAACATCAATGCGGCGGTCATCATGATCGCTGAAAAGGCCTCGGATCTGATCCGCAGTCGTGCTGAACAAAGCATGGCGGCCTGATTGCTGTCGCCCTGCTTTCAACCAAAATCCTTTGGTTGAAAGAAAAAGTTTAGTTGGTTGGGCTGCCGTGGGAGGATTGCGGTCGTCGTGGCTCGATCTGCATCTGCTGGATCGGCTGTGTTTTTCCCGTATTTTGGCTCTTTCGTCTCTCTTTTGCGGCATTTGCCTTTCAAAAAAGCTTCTCAACCAAAAACTTCAAAAATTCTCAGTTTTGGGATTGTCGAGAAAAACCAATCCGAATACGGTTGAGTTGGTTAAATGCATTTTCTTCGCGAAGAGAGGTGTCAGACATGTCCATGGCGCAACCAGCAGACCTTACCGTTACCAACAAGAAGGCCGCGCTGAAGGGCCTGTATGACGCCCTCTACGAAAAGAACATGTTTCCGTTCTGGGCGACATCGGAAGGCGTCGATCACGACGAGATCAAGCAGCTCATGGCGACGTCGAAGGCGATACCCTTCGTCTGGTCCTATGCCGACATCGAGCCGCTGCTGCAGCGGGCCGCCGAACTGGTAACCATGGACGACAGCGAGCGCCGCTCGCTGATCCTGGTCAATCCGGGTCTGGCGCCCAAGCGCGCCTCGGTCAGCACGATGTACACCGCCTACCGCCTGAATGATCCAGACGAGATCATGCCGCCGCACAAGCATTCGCCGAGCGCTATACGTTTCGGCCTGACCGGCAAGGGCAACTTTACCGGCGTCGAAGGCGAGGATGTGGTATTCGGCCCTGGCGACATGGTGCTGACGCCGAACGACGCCTGGCACAATCACGGCACGGTCGGCGGCGAACAGGCAGTCAACCTTTCGGTTCTCGACCTGCCGCTGGTCGAGACACTGCACGCCGTGCATTTCGACCACAAATACACCGAGATGGTCGACGGCAAGGAAGTCGAGAAAAAGGTGCAGACCGCCCGTTTCCCGAGCGATTATTCGCAGCGCATCTATGGCGAGGGCGGCCTGATGCCGCGCTTCGTCGACCACAAGCGCGGCGGCGGCCTGTCATCGCCGATGTATGTCTATCGCTGGGAAAAGATGGAAGCGATCCTCGACGCGCACAAGGATTGGGACGGCGATCCGCACGAAGGCGTCGTCATCGACTATGTCGACCCCACCACTGGCGGCCCGGTCTTCCACACGATCAACTTCTACGTCCAGATGTTGCGGCCGGGCGAAAAGACGCTGCCGCAGCGAGAGACCGCCAGCCTGCTGCTGGCGCCGTTCCGCGGCAATGGCCATTCGATCATCGACGGCAAGCGCTACGACTGGAACCAGTTCGACACGATCGCCATACCAGGTGGTTCCTGGGTCGAGCATGTCAACGGCTCCTCGTCCGAGCCGGTCATCTTCTTCGGCGCGACCGATGCGCCGACCCAGAAGGCGCTGCTCCTCTACAAGCGCTGGGGCCGCAACCAGGCCGGCGATCTGCTCCGCATCGTCTAGTTTTTTGCAGCGGAAACTGTCCGCGCCGCCATAAGTGGCGCGGACGCCGAAAGAGACGTTTCAGCAGCAAGGGCTTATGCATTTGGTTTCGGCGTTCAACACAAAGCAGATCGGCCATGTCGACTGTCCGGGCGGTGGTCAGGTCTGGGTCGACGGCAACATTCTCTATATCGGCCACATGCGTCCGCCGAGCGGCACGACGCTGGTTGATATTTCCGATCCGCGCAATCCGAAGAAAATCGCGACGATCGACGTTCCGCCGGGTTGGCACTCGCACAAGGTGCGCGCCCAGGACGGTCTGATGATCATCAACCACGAGCGCTTCGGCGATGCGGGCCCGGCAGATTTCGGTGGTGGCCTGGCGCTTTACGACACGACCCGTCCGACAGAGCCGAAGCTGATCTCGAAGTGGATAACCGGCGGTCATGGCGTGCATCGCTACGACTATGACGGCCGCTATGCCTATATCTCGCCGACCGCCGACGGCTATGTCGGCAACATCGTGATGATCCTCGACCTGATCGATCCGGTGAATCCAGTCGAGGTCGGGCGCTGGTGGATACCGGGGCAATGGACCGGCGGCGGTGAAGAGTACCCGTGGCATGACTACGTCACGCCGCGCTGCCACCATCCGCTGCGCATGGGCGACCGGCTCTATGTCAGCTACTGGCATCACGGCCTGTTCATCCTTGACATTTCGGACATTTCGAAGCCGAAGCTTGTCTCGCATATCAATTCGAGCCCGAGTTTTCCGCATCCCACGCATACGTGCCTGCCAATCCCGCAGCCGCTAAAGGGCCGTAACATCATGGTGGTGGCGGACGAGGATGTCGCCAAGCTCCGACCTTCGCCGCCGGCCTTCACCTGGATCTACGACATCACCGACGAGACGAATCCGCTGCCGATCTCGACCTTCCAGGTGCCAGGCCTCGACCCGGATGGCGAACCACAACCGCCGATGACCGGATGCCATCAGCCTTCCGAGCGGTTCAAGGGCACCATCATTCCGTTCGCGTGGTTCGCGCAGGGGCTGCGGCTGGTCGACATCGCCGACCCGTTCGCCCCCAAGGAGGTCGGCCATTTCATGCCCGATGCGCCTGAAGGCGCCGAGCGCTCATCTTCCAACGACGTCACCATCGACGACCGCGGCATCGTCTACCTGATCGACCGCATCCGTGGCGTCGACATCATCGAAACCAGCGTTCTCTAGGGGGACAGGTTGAGCGACAGCACACGAAAATCCGCCAGTCACTACGCCATCGGCAAGAAGAATCCGAACCTGCCGTTTCATCCGGCGGTGCGTGCCGGTGATTTCATTTTCGTCTCCGGCCAGGTGCCGAAGGACGAGAACAACAACATGATCAGCGGCACGATCGAGGAAGAGACGCTGGCCACGCTGAAGACCATCGCGCGCGTCATTGCCGATGAGGGTGCAACGCTTTCCGATGTCGTGCGGATAACGACGTATCTCGAGGATACGCGCGACTTCGGCCGCTACAACAAGGCGTTCCTCGAAGGGATCGGCGACGCGGTGCTGGCACGCACGACCGTCGAGGCAAAGGCCGTCATCAACACCAAGATCGAAATGGACGCCATCGTCTATAAGCCGCTTCCGGCCGGCAAGTAGGCCACGACACAATCGAGGAGACGACATGTACAAGCTTTTGGGACGCCAGACATCGGGCAACGTTCAAAAGGTGCTCTTCATGCTCGAAGAGCTTGGTGCGCCATATGAGCGCGAGGACTACGGCCGCCAGTTCGAAAATACCCAGACGGCCGAGTACAAGGCACTCAACCCGACGTCGAAAGTCCCGACGCTGGTCGACGGCGACACCGTGATCTGGGAGTCCAACACCATCCTGCGCTATCTCGCGGCATCCGGCGGCGAACAGCTGAATGGCGCCACCCCTGCCGAAAAGACCGAGGTCGAGCGCTGGATGGATTTTCTGCTGGCGGCGGTCAATCCCGGCTATATGGCCGCCTTCAAGGGTGCCAAACTGACGCCCGAAGAGCAGACCGCCGAATACAAGGAACAGGTGAAGGACCTTGTGGCGCAACTCAAGATCGTCGACGGGCATCTGGCCGGCAAGGATTTCCTGGCGCTGGGCAAGCTGACTATCGCCGATATCGCCTGCGCGCCGATCCTGAAGCGCTGCATCGACTTCAAGATCGACCGGCCGTCGCTGCCGAATCTGGAGCGCTGGGTGGCCGCAATCGCCGCTCGTCCGGCCTTCAAAGCGGCGACCACCGCCGCCCCCGCAAAGGCGGCAAAATGATCAAGCGCGCCGCCCTCATCGGATTGGGAACGATGGGTCCGGGCATCGCCGCGCGGCTTTCGCACGGCGGGCTCGACGTGGCGGCGTATGATGTTTCCGACGTCGCGGTCGAACGCGCCCGCGGCATGCTCGACCTGGCCGGCGGGGTTCTGGACCGTCTCGACATCAAGGCGCCGACTACGGGCGCGGGCACGGTGCGGTTCGTCCGCACCCTCGCCGAGGCTGTCGATGGTGCGGAGCTGGTCATCGAGAATGTGCCTGAGAATATCGACATCAAGGCCGAAACCTATCGCGCCATCGACCCGCTGATCGGTTCTTCGGTGATCGTCGCCTCGGACACGTCAGGCATTCCGATCACCAAGCTGCAGGCCCATATCTCCCATCCCCAACGGATGGTCGGCATGCATTGGTCGAACCCGCCGCACATCATCCCGATGATCGAGGTGATCGGCGGCGAGAAGACCGCGCCTGAAACCGTGGCGACCATACGCGAGCTGATCCGCTCGATCGGCCTGTTGCCGGTGGTGGTGAAGAAGGACGTCCCGGGCTTCGTCGAAAATCGCGTGCTCTATGCGCTGCTGCGCGAGGCTGTCGACCTGGTCGAGCGCGGCGTCATCGAGCCGGAGGATCTCGATACCTGCGTTTCATGGGGCATCGGCTATAAGATCGCCGTCATCGGGCCGATGGCGCTGCTCGATATGGCGGGGCTCGACATCTACAAATCCGTGTCGTCGTTCCTGAACGCCGATCTCTCCAATCGGGATGATGTCGCGCCGATGGTTCTGGAGAAGACCGGTGCATCGAAGTTCGGCATCAAGTCGGGCGAGGGCATGTTCTCCTACACGCCCGAGCAGATAAAGACGCTGCAAGGCGAACGGGCGCGCAAGCTCGTAGCGGTGCGCCGCATCCTCGAAGGTCGGGAGTAGGCGATGGCACAAGTTGCGCGCAGCCGGGTTGGGGAGTTCTGCCGGTTGGTCGCTTGTGCGCACGGGGCCGGGATCACCGCCGTGAAGGCGGGTGTTCAAGCAACGAACGTGCATGGGACGACAAGCCATGCAGGTTGAAACCATTCGACCCGCCGGTGGCAGACCGACCCACATCCGCCACGACGACCTCATTTCCACCAAGGGTGTTTCGGTGGTCATGGGCACGGATCAGAACCGGCAACTGATCCTTAGGGATATTGACCTTTCGGTTCCGAAAGGGTCGTTCGTATCCCTCATCGGCCCTTCGGGTTGCGGCAAGAGTACATTGCTCAAAGTGCTGGCTGGGCTGGTCAGTCCGAGCAGCGGCAGCGTCTCGGTCGCCGGCGTTTCACCAGGCGAGGCGGCGCGCAAACGGATGATCGGTCTCGTCTTCCAGGACGCCAATCTGCTGCCGTGGAAAAACGCCGTCGACAATGCCTCGATGCTGCTCGGCATCGCCGACAAGTCGATGTCGCGCTCGGCGTTGCGGGCACGTGGGCAGGAGATGCTGGAACTGGTGGGACTTGGCGACGCCGCCCACAAGCGCCCAAACGAACTGTCTGGCGGCATGCGGCAGCGGGTCGCCATAGCCCGGGCTTTGGCGCTCGATCCGGCGGTCTTGCTGATGGATGAGCCGTTTGGCGCGCTTGACGCAATCACCCGCGATTCGATGGGCCAGTCGCTGCTCGAGATCTGGCAGAGGACCGGCAAGACAATTGTCTTCGTGACACATTCGATCGACGAAGCCATTCAGTTGTCCCGACAGGTTCACGTGCTGGGGATCAACCCTGGACGCATCACCCAGAGCCTGGACATTCCGCTGCCTTATCCGCGCGACGCTTCCGTGACCGAAGTCCCCGAATTTGTCCGGCTGGTGCTTCAGCTTCGGACGATGCTGCGCTCCAGCCATCAGCCGGGAGGCGCGACGTGAGCGAGCAACCTCTCATGAACCTCTCCCAGCCACAGCCTGTTTCCGGCTGGAACGCGGCGACAAGCAGCTGGCTTCCGGCGGTCATCCTTTTGCTGGTGACGATCGTGTTGTGGGAAGCCGCGGTGCGGATATTCTCCATTTCCTCCTTTATCGTGCCTGCCCCATCCGAGATTGCGAAATCGCTGGTCGCGCAATGGGGCACTCTCATGCAGGCGACAGTTGTCACGGCGGGCGAAATCCTGTTTGGCTTTCTTGTCTCGGTCATAGTCGGCATTGCGCTTGCTCTCGTCATCGTGCGTTTCGACTGGCTGGGCCGCGCTCTGTATCCGCTCGTCGTGTTGTTCCAGAACGTGCCGAAAGTTGCGCTGGCGCCGATCTTCATCCTCTGGTTCGGCTACGGGCTCGCCCCCAAAATCGGACTTATCCTGGTCATTGCCTTCTTCCCGGTGACGCTGTCGATGCTGGCGGGCATGCAGTCGGTCGACCGTTCGCTTCTGTCGCTGATGAATTCGGTCGGTGCCAGCCCTACCCAAATACTGTTCAGGATCCGCGTTCCCCACTCGCTTCCGAGCCTGATGGCTGGAACCAAGATCGCCGCAACCCTGAGTGTGATCGGCGCCATCGTCGGCGAATTTGCCGGAGCCTCGGACGGGCTCGGCTACGTCATCCAGTTCGCGTCGACCCAGCTCGATACGCCTCTGGTCTTTGCGGCGCTGCTGCTCGTTTCCGTGCTCGGCATCGCCTTCTACTACGCAGCCGAAATTCTCGAGCGTGTCGTGGTGCCGTGGGCACCGAAATTCAGCCAGGCCTAGGTTTTCTCGAACAACCAAGATCAAGAAGGGAACAAACAATGCTGAGACGCTCTCTTATCAAGGCAGCCACCTTCGCGGCGTTAGTCGGCGCGCTTGGTTTCTCGAACGCAGCTGAGGCGGCGGATAAGGTCAACGTTCAGCTCGACTGGGTGGTGCGCGGCAATCACGCCATGTTCTTTGTCGGCAAGGAAAAGGGCTTTTTCGCCAAGAACGACATCGATGTAAGCGAAGTCCGCAAGGGGTCCGGCTCGCCGGACGCCATGCGGCTGGTCGGCAACGGCAACGCTGAATTCGGCTTCGGCGATCTCCCCACGCTTGCCGTGGCAAGGTCGCAGAATGTTCCCGTCGTGGCACTGGCAGCGGTCAACCAGCAGTCGCCGCTCGGCATTATTTCGCTCGCCAAGACGCTCAAGCTGACCAAGCCTACCGATCTCAAGGGCCTGACCATCGGCATCCACCCGGCGGGCTCCACCTATATCTTCTTCAGGGGCTTCCTGGCTGCCAACGGCATGAGCGAGAAGGACATGACGCTCAACAGCGTCTCGCCGCCTTACGAGAGCTACCTACTGCTCGGGCGTGTGCAGACGGTGGTTGGCTATCTCGACGCAGAAGTGCCCGAACTAGAGGCCAAAGCCGGCGGCCCAGGGTCGCTGAGCATCATGCTCGGCGCCGACCACGGCTGGAAAGCCTATGGCTCGGGGTTGTTCACCTCTGAAGCGATGATCAAGGACAAGTCCGATGTCGTGAGGCGGTTCGTGAAGGCATACCGGGAAGCTTTCGACTATGTCGCGGCCCATCCGGAAGAAGCCGCCGAGATTACAGCCAAGGCGGTTCCTGGCTATGCCGAAAAGAAGGACGTGCTGCTGGCCCAGCTCAAGGCCGACATCGCCTCGACGTTCAACAGCCCGGCGACGAAGGAACACGGTCTCGGCTGGATGACGAAGGCCCAGTGGGAAGAGACCTTGAAGACGCTGACGGATCAGGGCGTGCTCAAAACGGCGCTGTCGGCAGACGACGTCTTCACCGACAAGTTCCTGGCGGCAGAGTGAAGGTTCAGGGCGGTGTCTGAAGTGGCAAACAGTCAGCGTCTACCGGCAGGCCAACCTGCCGTCCGCGCTGCCGCATGTCACCACCACTTGCCCCTTTGCGGCGCTGGCCCGGTCGAGCGCGACCTGCACGCGCGTGGCGTATGCCTGGCCGGCCAAGCCGCACCACAGCCGCTCGACGGGCAGGTTTTCGCGCTTGTCGTTGAGAATCGCAAACGTCCCGGTCTTTGGATCGAACCACAGCTCGACACGAGCGCTCTTGCCAGGCGCCGCGGTGGCGATCGTGGCCGAATACCAGTGGGCGAAGTCGGCGTTGCAGGAAAGCGCCTCGCGCCCCGCATTCGAGATCGTCAGCGGCACGGGATCGAGCCCTTCAGTGCCGGTTCGCACAGTGATGTGCCGCAATTCAACCGCGTTGGCGAACGACGTGAACGCCAGCGTTATCGGGAGGACATATCGCACAACCACCTTGCTTGAACTCCTGATAATTGTTCAGGCAGTCTACCTCGCTTTTGCGCAATAACAATAAGAATATCTTGGGTCAACCGAACAGAGAGGGTAACATGTCTAAGTTTCTGAAGAACAGCGTAAGCGCTGTTATATTAAGCGGCCTCTTGCTCGGCAACGCACTTGCCGCCGAGGTCAAGTCCATTGCCATCCTGACGCCGGAAGAAGGCACCGATTATGGCTGGAACCAGCAAGGTATCGACGCTGCCAAGGCGGCGGCGAAAGCTGCTGGTGTCGAGATAGTCGTGGCACAGGGGCTCGGCTATGGCGACGTGCGGCCGACATTGCGCGAATTGGCGGCTGACGGCGCCAGCCTGCTTATTGCCCATGCCAGCGGCTACAACACCGCCGCTCCCGAAATCGCCAAGGAAGCCAAGGTGCCGGTGGCAATCGTCGATACGCCGACCGGTCTGGAGAAGGGCCTCGTCGCCGACTACACGCTGAGCGGTCACGAGGGCGCGTATCTTGCCGGCCGTCTAGCCGCCAAGATGTCGCGCTCCAAGTCGGTCGGCATCGTCGTGTCCGGCGAGCCTCCGTCGTGGAACTCGCAGTCGGCGGCGTTCGCGCAGGGGGTGAAGGCCGAGAGCCCGGACGTCAAGGTTACCTATGCTGTGATCGGACCCGCCGCCTATAGCGATGCGGCCGGCGGCAAGCGCGTCACCGAAAGCGTGATCGCATCGGGCGCCGACATCATCTTCGGCCAGGGCAACGGCTCGAGCTTCGGAATGCTGCAGGCGGTCGAGACGACTAAGGCCGGCGACGGCGGCAAGGTCTATTTCATCGATGTCATCGGCGACAAGACGCCGATCGACAAAGGCTTCCTGCTGTCGTCGGTGGTCTGGAACATCGAGCCGGTCTATGCGGCGATGATCGCCGACCTGAAGGCCGACACGTTCGGCACCAAGAGCTACTCGATCGGCCTCAAGGACGATTCAGTCAAGCTTCTGAAAACCGCTGCGATCCCCGAGGATGTCTGGGCGCAGATCCAGGCGCAGCGCGAAGACATCATTTCCGGCAAGACCAAGGTCGATCCGGTCTATGATGCGGCCGCCGTCAGGGCGCTGATGACCAGCGTCGCCCAGTAAGGCGATCAACAGCAGGCTGCCGGAGGGGCGATCCGTTCGCCCCTCCGGACCGAATTCATATTTTCAAGGCCTTGGCTTTTATGAGCAGTGCTTCCTCATTGTCGGTCGCCAAGCGCGACATCGTCGCGCTTGAAGGCGTCACCAAACGGTTCCCTGGCGTCGTCGCTAACAACAGCGTCGATCTGGCGATCCGTCCAGGTGAAGTGCATGTGCTGCTCGGCGAAAACGGCGCCGGAAAATCCACCTTGATCGGCATGCTGTCGGGCCTCCAGCAGCCGGACGAGGGGCGCATATTGGTCGACGGCGAGCCGACCGCGATCACGTCGCCCCGCCATGCACTGGCGCTTGGCATCGGAACCGTATTCCAGCACATGATGCTGGTGCCGACGCTGACGGTGGCGGAAAACCTGCTGCTCGGCGGGCCATGGTGGCAGCGCCCCAAGGCCGAAGAATTGGAAGCGCGTGTCGCTGAAATCACCAGAACGCTTGGCATCACGGTCAAGCTCCATGCCAAGGTGTCCGAACTTTCGCTCGGCGAACAGCAGCAGGTCGAGATCCTGCGCGCGATGGTGCGCAACAGCCGACTGCTGATTCTCGACGAGTCGACCTCGATGCTGACGCCGAAGGGCATCGACGAGCTGGGCGCGTTGATGCGCCGCCTGGTCGAGCAGGGGTTGGCGATCGTCTTCATCACCCACAAGCTCAAGGAGGCGGCGGCCTTCGGCGATCGCATCTCGGTGCTGAAACTCGGCCGCAAGGTCGGCGAGATTCCTCCCGAGCGGTTTCGCGCGCTGGGCGAGCAGGCGATCATCTCTGAGATCGTGGAATTGATGTTCGGCAAGCAGAAGGACGACCCGGAAGCGGCCGAGTGTCCTATTCGTACAGTCCGCGCCGACGCGGCTCCGCTGCTTCAGGTCCATGATCTCGGCGTTGCGTCGACAGACGATGCACCGGGTCTGTCGTCGATTTCGTTCGATATCCGTCCAGGCGAGCTGCTGGGCATCGCCGGTATCGACGGCAATGGCCAGAAGCAACTGGCGGAGGCGCTGGCTGGCCAGCGTGCGACGGTGGGCGGTTCGGTGCGGCTGGAGGGAGCGCCCATCGAGGCGCTGAGCGTCGGCGAACGCCGCCAGAGAGGCCTTCGTTACCTGACCGACGACCGGCTCGGTGAGGGGACGGTCGGGACCTTCCCGGTCTCGATCAACTTCTTTCTCAAGCAGGTCGGCGCGGCGCCCTTCTGGCGCAAAGGCGTCGAGCAGCGCGCCGAAATCGACAAGCGCGCGGCCCAACTGGTCCGCGAATATGACGTGCGTACGCCAAGTCTGAAAACGCCGGTCGCCCGGCTCTCCGGCGGCAATATCCAGAAGGTGCTGCTCGCGCGCGAACTCGCCGAAGGCGCAAAAGTGGTGATCTTCAACAAGCCGACATACGGGCTCGATCTCGCCAACACATTGGCTTCGCGTCAGCGAATCCGCGATACGGCGGCTCGCGGCCTTGCCGTGCTGCTCATCTCCACCGATCTCGAAGAGTTGCTCAGCATGTGCGACCGCATCGCCGTCATCTCGAACGGGTCGCTCGTCGGCACCGTCGAGAATGCCGACGACGCCCGCACCAAGGTCGGTCGCTTGATGATCGGACTTGCCGCATGAGCATCGACACCGCCCCAGTCGCCAGCGCAACCGCACTCGATGCCACGGCTGCGATGGCTACGCGCCGCGACATCCAGCATCGGCTGCTGATGACGCTCGGCCCTATACTGGCCGCGCTGATCATCGCCGGCTGCATCCTGCTTGCCGTCGGCGTCGATCCGCTTGCCTATTATGGTTTTGTGCTCAAGCGAGGGCTTTTGTCGCCGCTCGGCATCCAGCAGACGCTGACGCGCATGGCGCCGCTGCTGTTTCTTGCCGCCGGCCTGATCGTGGCCTTTCGCGCCGGTATGTGGAACCTGGGCGGTGACGGCCAGTTCCTGCTCGGCGCGGTAACGGCGGCGGCCAGCGCTCCGGCTCTCGTGGAGGTCATACCGGCCTGGCTGGCGCTAATCTGCTCGTTCGTCATCGCCATGTTGGTCGCGATGATCTGGTCGCTGGTGCCGGCGCTGCTGCGCGCCTATCAGGGCGTCAACGAGATCATCACCACGCTGATGATGACGTTTCTGGGCACCTCGCTTGCCAATGTGCTGGTCAAGCTGATGTTTCGCGATCCGGGCACAACCGTGCCGCAGACCCGCACCTTGCCG
Organism: Mesorhizobium sp. WSM4813; assembly: GCF_055811555.1. Lineage (NCBI taxonomy): Bacteria > Pseudomonadati > Pseudomonadota > Alphaproteobacteria > Hyphomicrobiales > Phyllobacteriaceae > Mesorhizobium > Mesorhizobium sp. WSM4813. Next base: position 5,188 of record NZ_JBVVQU010000017.1, on the reverse strand, counting down.
GTCGAGGACCGGCTGCCGCGCCTGTTCGACACGACCATCACAAGCGGATTGCTTCTCGGACTGGTGGCGATCATCACCGTACATCTGGTGATGACGCGAACGGCCTTCGGCCTGAAGTTGAGGATCGTTGGGGCTAACCCACGTGCAGCCATCCATGCGGGGCTCGGCGTGCCGACGCTCACCATTGCCGTCTTCGCCATTTCGGCCGGTCTGGCCGGCCTTGCGGGCGCTGTCGATATCCTCGGCGTCCAGGGTAACGTCCGCGCCGACTGGAACCCCGCGTACGGGCTGGCTGTCATTCCGGTCGTGTTCCTCGCCCGCATGAACGGCTTTGCCGCGATCGGTTTCGTGTTCCTGCTTTCGGTGCTGTCGATCGGCGGCGAGAGCGCGGCCCGCCGGCTCGGCGTGCCCAACCATTTCACGCTGGTGCTCGTCTCCATCGTGCTGATCGTGCTCGCACTCGCCGAATACATTGATCACCGCTATAACCAGTCGCGAAAGGCCTGAAGCCATGACCGGGCTGTTCAGCGATGTCTTTCTCAGCGCGCTTTTGTTCGGCGCGGTCACCGCGGCGATCCCGCTGCTGCTGGCCGGCCTCGGCGAGCAGATGTCGGAAAAGGCCGGGGTGCTCAACATCGGCATCGAGGGCATGATGCTGGCCGGCGCCTATCTCGGTTTCGTCGGCGCCTTCTATTCCGGATCGCTGTGGCTGGGCTTTCTCACCGGCGCCGGCGGCGGTGTCGCGGTGGCGCTGGTCATGGCGCTGCTTTGCGTGCGCATCGGGCTGAACCAGATCGTCATTGGCATCGCGCTGACGCTCGGGCTGGAAGGCCTGACTGCACTGCTCCACCACTTTCAGTTTTCGCGCAGCTATCCCCGCCTGCCGGCGGTGGAGGTGACGGTCATTCCATTGTTGTCGGACATTCCGGTCATCGGGCCGGCGCTGTTCAGGCAGCATCTCATCGTCTATCTGGCGGTCGCACTGGTTTTCGCCATGGGCTACATCTACCGGCGCACGCAGCTTGGCCTCAACCTGCAGGCTGCGGGCGACAAGCCGGCCGCACTCGATGTTGCCGGCATCTACGTGGTGCGAACCCGCACCGTCGCCGTACTGACGACCGGAGCACTGGCCGGGCTCGGCGGCGCCTATCTTGCCAATGTCGGCGCCGGCCTGTTCATCCCGTTCATCACCAATGGCGCGGGCTTTCTCGGCATCGTGCTGGCCATGCTGGCGCGCGGTCGCCCGGTCTGGGTGCTGTTCGGCGCGCTGCTGTTCGGCGTCTGCCTGTCGCTGACGACGGCCATGCAGGTGGCCGGCATCAACATACCGACCGACGTCATCCAGATGCTGCCGTTCCTTGCGGTGATGATAATGCTGGTGCTGTTTGGCCGGCGGGCCAGCCTGCCGGCGGCGCTCGGCATTCCATACGAGCGCGGCGCGCGCTGATCACAGGTTCATGCGCGGACGGGACCCGCGCCAAAAGAGGAGACAAAAAATGTCGGATACCAAGGTCTACCTGCTCGACGGCGGCTCGCTCGTTCTCGACGGCTATCACGTGTTCTGGAATCGCGGCCCCGGTGGCGAAGTTCGCTTTCCCGTCTATTCGATCCTGATCGAGCATGCCGAGGGCCGGTTTCTCATCGACACCGGCTACGACTACGATCACGTGATGAAAGTGCTGCCTTTCGAAAAGCCGATCCAGGAAAAGCACCAGACCATTCCCGGCGCCCTGGCGCTGCTCGGCCTCGAGCCGAAGGATATCGACGTCGTCGTCAACTCGCATTTCCATTTCGACCATTGCGGCGGCAACAAGTATTTTCCGCATGCCAAGAAGATCTGTCACCGGACCGAGGTGCCGCAGGCCTGCAATCCCCAGCCTTTCGAGCATCTCGGCTATTCCGATCTGAGCTTCTCGGCGGAAGCCGCCGAAGCGCGTGGCGCGACCGCGCAATTGCTGGAAGGCACGACGCGGGCCAACTCGACCTTTGAGGGCGTAGAGGGCGATGTCGAGCTTGCCAGAGGCGTCAGGCTGATCTCGACGCCGGGTCATTCGATCGGCCATTACAGCCTGCTGGTCGAGTTTCCCAAGCGCAAGCCGATCATGTTCACCATCGATGCGGCCTACACGCAGAAGAGCCTTGAAACGCTATGCCAGGCGGCCTTCCACATCGACCCGGTGGCGGGCGTCAATTCGATGCGCAAGGTGAAGAAGCTCGCCGAGGACCATGGCGCCGAGCTGATGTATTCGCACGACATGGAAAACTTCAAAACCTATCGGACCGGCACGCAATTCTACGGCTGACCGCCGCCAATGCGGAGACAAAGACCATGCGCTATCTCGAACACGCCGAACCGGTCATCACGCTCACCGCGGGGCCGGTGAACGCTTATCCCGATGTGCTGCGCGGCCTCGGCCGCACCGTGCTCTACGATTACGACCCGGCGTTCCAGCTCTTTTACGAGGCTGTGGTCGACAAGGCGCAGAAGGCGATGCGGCTGTCGAACAAGCCGGTTATTCTGCATGGCGAGCCGGTTCTTGGCCTGGAGGCCGCCGCAGCCTCCCTGATCGCGCCCGACGACGTCGTGCTCAATCTCGTCTCCGGCGTATACGGCAAAGGCTTTGGCTATTGGGCGAAGCGCTATTCGCCGCATCTGCTCGAAATCGAGGTGCCCTACAACGAGGCGATCGACCCGCAGGCGGTTGCCGCAATGCTGGAAGCACATCCGGAAATCAGCATCGTTTCCGTCTGCCACCACGACACGCCGTCGGGCACCATCAACCCGATCGACGCCATCGGCGCGCTGGTTTCGGCGCATGGCGCCTATCTAATCGTCGATGCCGTTTCGTCCTTCGGCGGTATGAAAACGCATCCGCAGGATTGCAAGGCCGATATCTATGTCACCGGCCCGAACAAATGCCTGGGCGCGCCTCCCGGCCTTACGATGATGGGCGTCAGCGAGCGCGCCTGGGCCAAGATGAAGCCAAATCCACTGGCGCCACGCGCGTCGATGCTCAGCATCGTCGATTGGGAGCATGCGTGGTCGAAGGACCAGCCGTTTCCGTTCACGCCGTCCGTCGCGGAGATGAACGGGCTCGACGTCGCGCTCGACCTATACCTCAACGAGGGACCGGCGGCGGTGTGGGCGCGTCACGCGCTCACCGCCAAAGCCATGCGCGCGGGCGTCGCCGCCATGGGTCTGTCGATCTGGGCCGCCCGCGACAATATCGCGTCGCCGACCACGACCGCCGTCAGGACGCCCGAAGGCATCGACGAGAAGGCGCTTCGCCAGGCCGCGCGCGCCCGCTACGGCGTGGTGTTTTCGTCTGGCCGCGGTGAAACATTGGGCAAGCTGACACGCATCGGCCATATGGGCCCGACCGCCCAGCCGATCTATGCGATCGCGGCGCTGACGGCACTTGGCGGCGCGATGAATTCCTTGGGCCAGGAACTCGCGGTCGGCAAAGGCATCGACGCGGCGCTCGCCATTATCGACGCCGACGCGTGAACCAGAAAATAACCAGATCACAATCGAGGGAGCGTTTTCATGACTGAACGGCTTGCGGGAAAGACGGCCCTGGTTACCGGGGCCGCACAAGGCATCGGCAAGGCGATCGCCGCGCGCTTGGCCGCCGATGGCGCGACCGTCATCGTCAGCGACATCAACGGGGAAGGCGCCGAAACGGCGGCTGCGTCGATCGGCGGAAAAGCGAAGGCGATCGCCGCCGACATTTCCGATCCTGCATCCGTCAAGGTGCTCTTCGCCGAGATCCAGGCCCTGACCGGGGGCATCGACATTCTGGTCAACAACGCCAGCATCGTGCCTTTCGTCGCCTGGGACGATGTCGACCTCGATCATTGGCGCAAGATCATCGACGTCAATTTGACCGGCACCTTCATCGTCAGCCGCGCGGGAACGGACCAGATGCGTGCCGCGGGCAAGGCCGGCCGGGTGATCAACATTGCCTCCAACACCTTCTTTGCCGGCACGCCGAACATGGCGGCCTATGTCGCGGCCAAGGGCGGCGTCATCGGTTTCACCAGGGCGCTCGCCACAGAGCTCGGCAAATACAACATCACCGCCAACGCGGTGACGCCGGGCCTGATCGAGAGTGATGGCGTCAAGGCGAGCCCGCACAACGAGGCGTTCGGCTTCGTCGAGATGCTGCAGGCTATAAAAGGCAAAGGGCAGCCTGAGCACATTGCTGATGTGGTGTCGTTCCTGGCCTCGGATGACGCACGCTGGATCACCGGCCAGACGCTGAATGTCGACGCTGGCATGGTGCGCCACTAAAAGCGCGCCGCGTCCGAAAGGATTCATGTGACGCGCTGATATCGATGGAGGCTTTCGTCGAAAAATTCGCCTACATTATATTTATCCGCGCGAAACCGGAGACCCGAGATGAAACCTCGGTCCGCAATTGTCGCCCTTACCCTTGCCTTGGTTGCCAGTCCGAACGCGGCAACATCGCAGGAACGCGCATGTCGCAGTCCCGATCCCGTCGACACCATAAACGAGATGTTCTCCGCGATCGTCGCCTGTTGGGAGCCGCCGCCCGGAACCGCGGGCATGACCCTGACGCTGCAGTTCTCAATTCGCCGAAACGGCACACTTATCGGCAAGCCTCGCGCCACTTACTCCCGTCTAGGGAATGATGCCACCCTCAACCGGGCTTTCGTGGCTTCCGTCCTCGAGGCGCTCGACAAGGCTCTGCCACTGCCCGTTTCGGACAGCATGGGTGGAGCGATCGCAGGGCGTATGCTGTTCCCTCGCTTCACAGCACCGAGTGGGGGTGCATCCTAAAAAAACACGTCCGGCAATGGTGCATTAGGGGCATCGGCGCAGAGCCCCCCTAGAGCGTTCTGTTTTTAGGTAGACGCATATCCGGCGTTCTTGATGTAGTTGGCGCATTCCGCCGGCGTGTAATGATCAAGGATCTGGCCGATGGCGGCAGTGATGGCCTCGATGGTTCGCGCGGCTGCTTTTCGAAGAAGCGTCTTGAGCTTGGCGAAGACCTGCTCGATCGGATTGAGATCGGGAGAGTATTTGGGCAGGAAGATCAGCTTGGCGCCGGCCGCGCGAATGGCTCGGCGGATGGCCTTTGCCTTGTGCGAGCCAAGATTGTCCAGGATGACGATGTCGCCTGGCTGGAGAGTTGGGACGAGTACCTGTTCGACATAGGCCAGG
>NZ_JBVVQU010000016.1:0-118899 GCF_055811555.1 Mesorhizobium sp. WSM4813 | reverse complement strand
TGCCATGGCCGCCCCTCGCCTCAGAGAAACGGCTGTTCTCTCTCCAAAGCTTTTTGCAGAACCTTCAGGACATTATCATCGTGCGGTCAAACCGGAGGGCTGCGGAACGCCCAATGCAGCGGCTCAGGATAAATGCTGATCTGCAGTGATCCTTCGCGCCCCTCTCTGTCCTGCCGGACATCTCCCCCACTTGGGGGGAGATCGGCCGTCATCGCGGCTTTCGCCAATTGTCTAAGTTGCAGGATTGAGCGGAGCGGCCAAGCCGCCAATCTCCCCCCTTGTGGGGGAGATGCCAAATTTTGGCAAAGAGGGCAGGACAGAGGGGGCGCCTCGCTCCGCCATCAAAGGTTCTGCACCGTCGTGACGCTCTGATGGCCGACCGGCTGCGCGCTAAGCTGTTGCCGACTTTCGAATGGCATGTTCGACGCCGCGAAGTTCGGCCAATCCCTTGAGCCGACCGATGGCCGGATAGCCGGGCTGGGCCCCACGCGTCAGGTCATCAAGGATATCCTGGCCATGGTCGGGGCGCATCGGGATGACGGCGTCCGGGCGTCCTTCCTTCTTACGCCGCGCTTCCTCGTGGAGCAGCGCCGCCACCACCGCCACCATGTCGGTGTCGCCGGCAAGGTGCTCGTCCTCGTGGAACGAGCAGGGGGTGCCGGCTTCTTCCTTGCGCACATTGCGCAGATGCGCGAAGTGGATTTTTGGTCCCATCCGCTCGATCATGCCGGGCAGATCATTATCCGGTCTTGCGCCGAGCGATCCGGTGCACAGTGTCGCGCCGTTGGCCGGGCTGTCGACTGCGTCCAGAATGTACCTGTAGTCGGCTTCGGTCGACATGACGCGCGGCAGGCCCAGCAGCGGAAACGGCGGATCATCGGGGTGGCAGCAGAGACGCAGGCCGAGGCGTTCGGCCGTGGGCACGACCTCCGCCAGGAAATCGACGAAATGCTGGCGCAGGGTTGTTGCGTCGATGCGGTCATAACTTGACAGTTGAGCCGCGAGACTGTCGAGAGACGTGTCTTCGGTCGAGCCGGGCAGACCGGAATTGACGCTTCTTGCCAGGATCTTCCGCGCACCGTCATCCATCTGCGCGTATCGGCGCTCCGCCTCGGAGACGATCTCCGGTGTGTAATCGCCGAGCGCCGCTTGGCGTTTCAGGATATGGATGTCGAATAGGGCGAAGTCGATCAGATCGAAGCGCATGGTGGTGCCGCCATGCGGCAGGCGCCAGGCAAGATCGGTGCGGGTCCAATCGAGCACGGGCATGAAATTGTAGCAGATGACCGAAATGCCGGCCCGCGCCAGGTTTTCCAGCGATGTAATGTAGTTGGCAATATGGCTGCGCCACTCGCCGACCTGCGTCTTGATCGCTTCGGAAACCGGCAGGCTTTCGACAATCTCCCAGTTTAGATCGCTTGCGCTTCCATCCGGCAAAGACGCGACTTCGCGCTGACGTTTTTCGATTTCGGCGGGCAGCCAGACGGCTCCGTGAGGAACATGGTGAAGCGCCGAGACGATGCCTTGCGCCCCGGCTTGACGCGCATCCGCGATCGTCACCTTGTCGACCGGGCCGAACCAACGCCACACATGTCTCATTCGAACACTCCGTTAAAAAGAATCGCCGTGCGGCTGCCCGCCCGCTACCCGCCGCGGTGACCGACCCGCTGCTTCTCTTCATCGCTGCTATCAGATTGCGGTGTCGGCGCGAATGGCGATAGCGGCTGGCATCAATCGACGCCAGTGCGAAATTCCCTGGCTAAAGCAGCGCTTCGTACAGATCCCCGATCTTTTCAACTTCGAAATCCGCTGCCCTGCTTTTCAGGATGGCGGCAGAAGTGGGGTGGTCCAGCATATCAGCCATCGCCTTTGCCAGGGCCGCGGCATCGCCGACCGGCACCAAGGCGCCGAAACGGCCGTCCCCGAGAATCTCGCTCGGGCCATGCGGCGCATCTGTGGAGACTACGGGCACGCCAGCAGCCATGGCCTCGACCAACACATTGCCGAAGCCTTCGCTCGTCGAGGAAAGGACGAACAGATCGGCTGCGGCATAACAGGCCGCGGGATCGTTGACGTAGCCAGCAAAGAGCACATCGGCGACGATACCAGCTTCCTGGGCATAGGTGCGCAACTCCGCAGCCAGCGGACCTTCGCCGAAGATCACAAGCCGAGCGCGGCGGCCGGCGCGCAGGATAGCGAAAGCTCGGAGCAGGGTCCGATGGTCCTTGACCGGCACCAGGCGCCCGGCGGTGGCGATGACCGGGCCATCGCCCATCGTCGCCAACTCTGCCTGCCAGGCATAGGAATGTCTCTGCGGCGCCGCAGCCGGCGGCAGCGGGTTGTTGATCACGAGAACCTTGGATTTGGGGAAGCCGCGGGCCACAATATCGCGTCCGACACCCACTGAGACGGCGATGGCTTTGGTTGCGCGTGCTGCAACCAGCGCGGAAAGCCAGACCGCTATTCTCGCGCCGAGGCTGCTGGAAGGCAGTGAGGCCGCTGCGTGGAAGCTTGGAAAAAACCGCGCTCGGCTTCGCGCCAAGAGAAGCGCCAGCGCCACGACCAGATTGGCAAATTCCGGGGCGCTATAGACCGAATGCGGACCAAGGCGGTTGAACAAACGTGCGCTTCGCACGATGCCTTTCAGCGTCGCCCACTTGCCGTAACCCTCGCCCCGGATGGGAAGGTCGAAATCGATCAGATGAACGGCAGGAGAGCGCAGCGCGGCGTTAGGTCCTTCCGCGTTCCAGGTAAAGAGTGTGACATCGTGGCCACGCGATGCCAATTCATTCGCCATGAGGACGAAGACACGCTCGGCGCCGCCGCCCCTGAGACTGGCAATGTGAAAAACAATGCGCTTCGCCATGCCTGGATTCAGGCTCGGCTGACGTCGATGCCTGATCGGTTCGGCGGTTGGCGCACGTCGCGCACGATGCCCATGGCAAGGGCGAGCAGCATGCCTAGAGCAAAGCCGGCGAAAGCTCCCAGGCCTGCCATCAGGGGGGTGCGGGGCGGCCACGAGCGCCCCTTTGGCGGCACCGCGGTGGAAATCACCTGTACATTCGTGGTGTCGATCTGCTCGCGCTCGGTGATTTGGCGCGAGCGAGACAGGAAGCTTTCATAGACCGCCCTTCGCGAGGCGGCATCGCGTTCAAGCTCACGCAGGGCGACCTGGGACTCGCTGTCGGTGAAAACACTGCTCTTCAGATCGTTCATCTTGGCGGTGAGAGAAGCCAATGAGGCGTTGGCCTTGTCCAGGTTGGCTTTTGCCGTGCCGACCGTGCGGGCGAACTCCGCCCTGAGTTGAGAACTGACCGTTTCGAATTCTGTCCTGAGCCGGACAATCGTCGGGTGGCGCGGGCCAAAGGTCATGGACTGCGAATCGATTTGCTGCCGCAGGCCGTTTGCTTTGTCGCGCAGTGCCGCGAGTGCTGCCGAAACCGCGGGGTCAGGATTGGCTCCATTAACGCCGGAAGCAACCAAGGCGTCGTAACTTGCCTGCGCAGCGATGACGCGCGATTGCGCCTCTCCAATTTCGCTATTGAGCTGCGTCATCGTCTGCGAACTGACAAGCTGGCCATTGCTGGAGGACAGGTTATGGCTGCGCCTGTAGCTCTCGACCTTCTCTTCGGCCGCTTGCAAGTCGCGCTTGAGTTGGCCGAGCCGGCCCTCAAGAGCAGCTGCGGCACGGCTGGCACCAGCAGCTTCGGCCTTGGCCAGTTCCTCCTGGAACGCCTTCACTATGGCTTGCGAGATCAGGATCGCCTTGCCGGTGGTTTCTGCCGACACAGAGAGGGTTGTGACGAACGACGTTTCATCTGCAGCGACGCTGACCCGCTCCGCCAGGCTTTTCTGGGCGATAAGCTTTGGATCGGACTTGGCGCTACTCGCTCCAGCACCAGACGTGGAGGCGCTCTGGTCCGGGTCGAAAAACTCCGGATCGTTGGCCAGACCGAGTTCGTCCACTACCCGTGCAAGCACGTTGCCCGAGGTCAAGATGCGCTGCTTGCTGCGCGCGTTAAGTATTTGGCTGTCGACCTGGCCCGGTTGCGAGTAGAGATCGTTTTCCACAACCTGCAAATTGGCAGGATTGATGAGGATTTCCGTCGTAACGGTATAACGCTGTTTGCTCAGCAACCCATAGGCGGCGCCAATGACGCCGCCGGCCACTGCCAGCATCAATGCCACGACGAGCCCGGCACGCAGCCAGACAAACAGGCGTCGAAAGTCGAGCTCAAGAAAATCGCCGATCTTGTCAAGCGTCACCGTCGGGACAGGCTCGGGTGTCGGCGGAGTAACAGGGCCGGAGGTGCGTGCCATGACTGGGGCATCCTGTTGCAGCCTTGCCCTGCTGGCGCGCCGCGCATTGGCGATCCGCTCGAGTGCGCTGATATCGGAATCCGCTGCAGAGGGAGGGGTTGTGCCGGAAGCGGCGGACATGGTGCTAACTCTTGTTATTCGCTACGCGGGCCAGCACTACAGAAAGATCGTTAACATCTCATTTTCCAAGTTGGCATATTTTGCCGAGTCACGCACCGTGTCCGTTCGGCGGACCTTTGAATGGATCTCGTTGGCCAGAATGCCGTTTGAATACCCCCACTTGGATGGGCCATGAGCTATCCCGCTGCCGCATTGGAACGATTGTTGTCCAGCCAGGCGCGCCGTCAGAACGCGCTGTCGCTTCTGTTTTTCCTATGCGCTGCGTTCGCGTTCCTGCTCCGCTTCACGGTGTCACCGCAGATTATGAACACGGTCGTCGACTATACGGCCGACGGTGGTTCATTCTACGAGAAACTGCATTTCGGCACCTATGCTATCTTTCTGCTGCTTCCTTTGGTTCTTTTCAGCCGACCGTTTCTGCTGCAGGGCGACGAAATCGGAATCTTCAAGGCTTTGCTGCTCTATTCTGCGCTGATTTTCGCGCTGGTGCCGTATTTGTTCATCACCGGCCGTGCGGGCTCCTCCGGGTTCATCATCGATACCTATCTGGTGGCGGGCGCCGCAGGCCTATTGATGCTGGCCTTGAACGCGCAAGTGCGGCGGGCGTTGGGCGACGTCGTGCTTGGGATGGTGATCCTCAGCGCTGTAATGGGCACGATAGAGGCGGTGACTCAACATCGATTTCTGCCTTACGGTCTCAACGAACTGCAGTTCAGGCCAATCGGCCTGTCGGCGCACCCGCTGGCCCTAGGCGCGCTCTGCGCCACAGTGATCGGGTTCGTACCGCTGACGCGCTGGCGCATATGGGTGCGGGTGCTGGCGATCTTCGTATTGCTCGTCGGCTGTGCTGCATCAGGCGCCCGCGCCGCCCTGTTGCTCGCTGCCGGAGAAACCCTCATCCTGCTGATGTTCGTGCCTTGGCCGCGCCTGACTCTCAAGCACCAGCGGCAAGCCAAGTCTATCGTGCTGCTGTTTGCCGTGGCGGGCGGCGCGGTGCTGGTGGCCATACTGTTTTCGGGCGGGCTGCTGAATCGCTTCGGCAACACGATCTTTGACGAAAATTTCATGGCTCGGGTGACGATTTACCAGGTGTTCGGACTTGTTAGCTGGAAAGACATCCTGTTTGGCATGAATGTCGACGACCTCCTGGCGATCGTTAACGAGAAGCTGCATCTGCCCTACATCGAGAGCGCGCCGGTGGTCATCATCATGCTGTTCGGCTTGCCCATCGCCGTGCTCTTTATCGTGCTAGTATTCTGGTTCATTTTCCGGCTGCTGCGCGGGGCGCCGCTGCCGGCATGGATCGGCACGGTAACGTTCCTGCTTGCTGCGCTATCGAACAACGCGCTCTCGTCAAAATCGCCGGAGATCACCATTATCGTGGTGTTGCTACTTGCCTATAGAAACCAACCGACGAGCATATTGTCGCCCACGGCTGCATCCGAGCCAAAACTGGATCGGCTTGGATAAGCACAGATTCCAAACGCGTCAGCCCGCGCTATCCACAACCTCGACATTGCCTGCGCGGTTAAGCGTGTGAATGCCCGCTCGGGCCCATGCCGGTCCCGGGCCGATCGGGCGAGGCGGCGCAAAACGGACATCGAGTTCGTCAAGCCGTTCCAGCCGCATCAACCCCAGACCGCCGCCATAGGCTCTCGACCCGTTTTGCACCGGCAGCACCAGGGCGTCATCCTGGCGGATAAAGGCGCCGCCGGGCCGAGCGGCCGAGTGATCGACGGCGATGGGATTGAACCCGTGCGCAATCCACGGCCCGCGTAGCGAGGGTGCGGAATAGACGGCCATCGTATCCGACGCGCTGCCATAACCGAACCGCTCCGTCCCCAACAGCCAGAAGCGCCCATCCGATTCGAGCAGCGTGGCGTCATTGAAATCCTTGTCCGTCATCAGCACGGTGTCGCGTACCCAGCGATCGGGAAACTGTGCTGCGCGGTAGAGCACAAGCTCGCGCGCCGCCGCACTTTCAGGAATCATGAAAATCTCGCCGGCGTGAGCGAACACCTGCGGATACGACAGGTGGTGCGCTTCCTCCAGCACCACCCTCGGCACACCGAAGGTGCCGTCGTCGCTCAACTCGGCGACAGAAATCACCCCGCGACCCGTAGCGTAGGGAAATTCCTCGACAAACAGATAGTGGCGGCCATCGCGCTCGAGGACGAATGGATCGGCATAGAATCGCTGGCCGTCGTCTGGGAGGACGGTGAACGGCGTACCGTCGAATCGCCCCGTTTCGGCGACACCTGGCCCGTCGATCAGCCGATAGGCAACCTGCCAATAGAAGGGGCGCCGTCCAAGTCTGAGTTTTTGCACGGCGCGATCGACCAACCCCCTGCAGAAAAAGGGCGGATAATGCCGGACAAAACCGCCGTTCCTCAAGATAGGCGCCGGGCTATCGGCAATCGGCACAAGTTCGCCCGCGAAAAAACGGGCGACGCTTTGCGCAACCAGCGAGATGGCCCCGGCGAGCAGGTCGTTGCAGCTGCGAGACAGCCAGAGCCGATCGCTGAGCATCGGCCGCCCCCGGGCGACTGTGGCCCCATTGAGGCGAACGGCAAGTTGGGGCAATCGCCCGCTCGCCAGCATCTCGGCCACGCCGGCGGGGAAGGTGCTGTGGCCGGAAAATTCGAGCGTCAGAACCGGCGTGCCTCGTCGTGCGGCAGTGCCGGTGAGATCTATTACAAGGTCGGCTGGACCGGAACCGCCAGACGGCAACGGTTCGGAGCGGCTTGCCAATGAGGGACCGAAGCGCCGGCTCTCGATCGCCAGCACAACATCCAGTCCGCGTGCGATCGGCGCAGGCGCAGGCGCGCGGCAACTCGAAACCACGTGACCAGCTGCGTTCAACCGCACCAGAAGCTCATTTTCCCAGCGCCGAGATCCGACGGTGTGGCCGATAATTAAAATATTAGTCAATCGAATATGTTCTTTTTCAAGACTACTGTGCCAGGATACCTATCGGTTTAGGCTTTCATAAGAGTTACCGGGGAGAACGCGGGCTTGGCTGTTAATCATATATTAAGATTTAAGGTCACCGGGGCGGCTTCTGCCGCTATTATAGCTCTTGTGGCCAATAATCAGCAGGTCGCGACGCCTTCTGGCGACCAGGATCAGCAATGAACGTCCTTTCACATCCGAAACTGCCGTCCAGGCAAAAACTGCTGATCGTGTTCGGCACGAGGCCGGAGGCGCTAAAATGCTTTCCGGTGGTGCGTGCCGCGCTTGCCCATCCGGGTTTTGTTACCGAGACATGCATCACCGGCCAGCATCGCGAGATGGTCGACCAGGTCATCGAACTGACCGGCCTGCCGGTACATCACGATCTCAACATCATGCAGCCCGGCCAGACATTGTTCGACGTGACCTCGCGCGTGCTGCTGGGCATGGCCGAAGTGCTGGAGAATGCGAAGCCCGATATCGTCCTCGTGCAGGGCGACACGACCACGGCGATGACTGCGGCTCTGGCGGCCTTCTATAAGCGCATCCCGGTCGCCCATATCGAGGCAGGATTGCGCAGCCACGACATCAACTCTCCCTTTCCGGAGGAACTGAACCGCAAGATTGCCGGCGATATCGCAACGTGGCATTTCGCGCCGACCATCCAGGCACGCGACAATCTCATCGCCGAAGGAAAGGCTGCGAACACCATCTTCGTGACCGGCAACACGGTGATCGACACGCTGCTGCATTTTTCCGGCGCGATCGACGCCGACAAGTTGATGAGTGCCAAGCTCGCCGCACGTTTCCCGTTCCTCGATCCTGCCAAGAAAATGATCCTCGTCACCGGTCATCGCCGTGAGAATTTCGACGGCGGCATCCATCGTATCTGTACGGCGCTGAAGGGGTTGGCGGTGCGCGAGGACGTGCAGATCGTCTATCCGGTCCATCCAAACCCCAATGTGCGCTCGGTGGTCAACGCAGAACTGGGCGGCGTGCCGAATATCCACCTGGTCGACCCGCAGGATTATCTGCCGTTCCTGTTCCTGCAGAAGCACAGCTATCTGGTGCTGACCGATAGCGGCGGCGTGCAGGAAGAAGCGCCTTCGCTCGGCAAGCCGGTGCTGGTGATGCGCGACAATACCGAGCGGCCCGAGGGGATCGCGGCGGGCACCGCCCGTCTCGTCGGCACCGATATCCAAAAAATCCTGTCGAATGCCAACAGCCTGCTCGACGATCAGGCCGCCTATCGCGGCATGGCGGAACGACACAACCCGTATGGCGATGGCCGGGCCGGTAACCGGATCGTTGAGGAATTGCTGCATCATGGCTGAGATCAAAACCGTTTCCGTTATCGGCATGGGCTATATCGGCCTGCCGACCTGTGCCATCTTCGCCAGTCGTGGGCTCGACGTCATTGGTGTCGACGTCAACGAAGTGGTGGTCGAGAAGGTCAATCGCGGCGAAATCCACATCGTCGAGCCGGACCTTGATGGTTTGATCCAGAAGGTTGTAGCCAACGGCAAGCTCAGGGCTTTCAGTACGCCGCAGCCGGCGGACGCGTTTGTCATCGCAGTGCCGACCCCGATGACCGAGGACCACAAGCCTGACGTGACCTATGTGCTCGCGGCGGCACGAAGCATCGCCTCCGTGCTGAAGCGGGGAGACCTTGTGGTGCTGGAATCGACATCGCCGGTCGGCACGACGCGCATCATGACGGGACTGCTTGCCGAGTTGCGGCCCGATCTCAAATTTCCTCTGGGGCATGGTGAAGAGGCCGATGTCCTGGTCGCCTATTCGCCCGAACGCGTGTTGCCGGGAAAGGTCCTTACCGAGCTGATCAACAACGATCGCTCGATCGGCGGACTGTCGCGCAAGTCGTCGGAACGCACCGCGGCACTCTATTCGACCTTTGTTGCCGGCGACCTGTTCACGACCCAGGCCGAAAGCGCGGAACTGGTGAAGCTGACCGAGAACGCGTTCCGCGACGTCAATATCGCCTTTGCCAACGAGCTTGCGGCAGTGTGCCAGGATCTGTCGCTCAACGTCTGGGAGGTGATCGATCTCGCTAACCGGCACCCCCGCGTGAACATCCTGCAGCCGAGCCCGGGCGTTGGCGGCCACTGCATTGCCGTCGACCCGTATTTTATCATCGACGCCGCGCCCAACAGCACGCGGCTGATGGCTTCGGCACGCCGGATCAATTCCGAGCGTCCCCTGTCGGTGGTCAGGGATATAGAAGCCCTGCTCGATCCTTCCCGCAAGCAGACGATCGCTTGTCTTGGCCTCAGCTTCAAAGCCAATATCGACGATATGCGCGAGAGTCCGGCTGTCGAGGTGGTGAAACTTTTGTCAGATATTCCCAACCTGAAGATCATCGCGGCCGAACCCAACACACATAGGCTGCCGCATGAACTCGAGGGTAAAGGCATCGTCTTCACCGATGCGCTTTCCGCCATCGACCAGTGCGATATCGTCGTTCTGCTGGTCGACCATCGGCAGTTCAATCTGGTTGATCCCGAAGCGCTCAAGGACAAGAAGCTCATCGACACAAGGGGTTTGTGGACCTGGCGCAAAGCACGCAAGCCCGACGCCCGCATCGAAGGCAAGAAATCAGCGCTCGAACACCTAGCACTTCCTGCAAGTGCAGAGGAGGCCGCATGAACGCGCACGACCCAGCATGGGCGCAGCATCGCCTGTTGGCGTCGCGGCGCCGGGAATTCCTTGGCGCGCCGATCCATGCGTTGACCATGGCTGAGACGCTGGCCATCGCCGATGAGGCGATGACCCTGCGGCGGCCGCTGCATCATGTGGTCGTGAATGTCGCCAAACTTGTGAACATGCGCAACAATACCGAGCTGCGGGAAGATGTTGCGACGGCGGATGTGATTAACGTCGACGGCATCGGCGTGCTTTGGGGGGCGCGTCTTTGCGGCGTCGCGCTTCCTGAGCGGGTAGCGGGTGTCGACATCATGATCAATCTGCTGAGCCTCTGCGCGAATCGTGGTTTCAAGCCCTTCCTCCTGGGCGCCGAACAATCCGTTCTCGATGCGGTTAGAATGCGACTTGCCAGGGATCATCCGGGCCTCGTCGTCGCTGGCATGCGCAATGGCTATTTCAAGCCGGAAGACGAGGTCGGCATCGTCAAGGCGATCAATGCTTCGGGGGCCGACTGCCTGTTGGTGGCGATGCCGACGCCGCGCAAGGAGCGCTTTCTCAAGCGCTATCGTGACGAACTCACCCCGAGTTTTGTTATGGGCGTGGGCGGCAGTTTCGATGTCTATGGCGGCAAGGTTGCCCGGGCGCCAAAACTGGTTCAAGCGGCCGGTCTGGAGTGGTTGTTTCGCGTGGCACAGGAGCCGCGACGCTTGTGGCGCCGTTACTATGACACCAACACTGCCTACGCAGCGCTGCTGTGCCGGGAGTTATGGGATCGTCGGGGACGCCGAAAGATCGATCTATAACGATTACCCCATCAAACGGGGCGGCCGCCTGGGGGCTATAGCATCGGTCCGACGCCGGAACCGCTTTTCAGGACCACGGCACCCGGATTCAAGATATCATCGCAGGTCTATGCGAGCCATAACCGCGCCCTCAGCTTGGCTACGAATTGCATCGCGGCGGCGGGATAAAACAGCCAGGTCAGCCCGAAGAAAACCACCGCGCCAGCGGTGCCGCCCGCGACGAGCGGGAAGATGGCCGGCATATCGCGAAGTAGAGCGCTGGCAAGGCTGGCGGCCAGCCCGGTGCTAAGCGAGATGACGACCGAAACGCCGATGTCGCGCCATGGCACCGGCACCGGCGTGAGCCGTTCGCTGATGATGATGCAGGCTACAAGGCCTGCCAGCGATCCGCCCGCCAGCGCCAAAGCAGCGCCGACCTCCGCCATCGGAGGGATCAACAACACGGACAGTGCGATTGTCGCCACCGAGCCGAAGGAATTGGCGATGATCAGCAGCCACGGCCGCTTGTGCGCGTGCACGACCGTGCCATAGACGAAGCTCGCGAGATTGGCACACAGCACGCTGAAGGCGATGATCGGAAAGAGCAGGCCGAAACGACCGTGATATTCGGAGGGCAGCAGGAGCTGCGTGATATCGCTGCTGAGTGCGACCAGCATTGCTGCGACCGGCAGGCAAAGGCGGATCATCAAGGCCATCAATTGCGACAGCAGCTGGCCCGATGCCGCAGGCCCATCGTCGTCGAACCGGCTGACCACCTCGGGAAAGGCGCCCATGTTGATGGAGTTGGCAACCATATCGATGGGCTGGCGGGCCAGCGCATAGGCTGCAGCGAAGATCGCCACCGCGCCGGCATCGTAATAGATCTTGAGGAACACACGCTCGGCGCTGTGCAGGCCGAAGCCTACCAGCGCCATGATGACCAGGGGCACGCCGAGGACGAAGAACTCTTTCTGGGTGAAGCGTGGCGGACCGGCAACGACGCGTCGGGATGCCATTAGGCCCGCCACGATACCGGCAATCAGCACACCGAGGCTTGAGCCGAGCGATACCGTCAGAAAGGAATCTTGAAACAGGACGATGGCGCCGATCGGCAGCGCGAGTTGCAGCACGGCGCGCAAGAACTCGAGCATCGAATAGACCGAATGACGCTGCTGCATCTGCAGCACCGTCAAAGCGAAGCGGCCGATGGAACCGGCGATCAGATAGCTGCAGACGGCGGTCGCGAACTCGATCCAGCGCTCCGGCACGATCACTGCGGAGGCGGCCACGGATATAATCAGCGCCAGCGCCGTGCTGGCAAGCAACACCCGCCCGGCCAGCATCAGGCTGCCGCGGCTGACGTCGCCTTTGCCGCCAAGCCTGAGCAAAGCGATGCGCAGCCAGTTGGTGACGGCAACGTCGGTCATTTCGCCGACGGTCACCACCAGGGTCAGCAGGCCATACTCGGTCTGATCGATCAACCGCGTCACGATGACCAGCAGGAGCAGCGCGGAAATCCGCGTCAGCAGGATCGCCGGGGCATAGATGAGCGTGGAGCGCAGCAGCAAAGGGTTGTCCCCGGAGAAATTCACCTTCGATTAACCGTCGACCGGCGGAAAATCCAGCGCGATGGCGGCAAAGGGTGAACAGATTCAGTTTGAACTAACGGATTCGTCGTAAACCCTATTTGAAACCTTTGCTTTGTCGTTCCGAAATGGAGTCATGTTGCAGCGTCTGGTTCACAATCGAAAAGTCCACGTCCTTGTCGCGACGCCCTCGGGCGTTTCGGGGCAGGGAGGCATCGACCGCATCATGGGGGCGCTGAAGCAGGAGTTCGAGCGGCAGGAGATCGCCGACATCGATGTACGCTTCCTTGCCAGCCGTGGCCCGGGGCATGTCGCGTTTTCGATTTTCTATATGGTTGACTTTTGCTTGCGGATGGTCGCGGCGCGTTTGGCGAAGCGCGCCGATGTCATTCACATCAATATATCAGTTTCCGGCAGCACCTATCGCAAGATGGTGATCGCTGCCTGCGCACGGTTGCTGTCGATATCCTATGTCCTGCACTTGCATGGGGCGCAGTATGAGACATTCTGGAAAGACGATCGCGGTTTCATGAGCCGTCGCATCGAAGCGCTGTTCGAGCGTGCCGGTCAGGTGATCGTCTTGGGCGGGCTTTGGCGCGACTTCGTCGCCAGCCGGGCACCGGGGGCGGCCGGCAAAATTGTCATCGTTCCCAACGCCACGGCGGTTCCATCCTTGCCGCATGTCGGTGGCGGCGATCATGTCCATATCCTGTTCCTTGGCCGCATCGGCGACCGTAAGGGCGTCCCGCAATTGCTGGATGCACTGCACCGCATGGAGCCGAGCAAGAGTTGGCGCGCCACGATCGCCGGCGATGGCGACGTCGAGGCCGCACGGATGAGAACGGCCGAACTGGGCCTCGCCGAGCGCATTACCCTTCCTGGCTGGGTCGGGCCTGACGAGGTCGCTTCGCTGATCGCTTCGGCGGACATTCTGGTGCTGCCCTCCTTTGCCGAAAACCTGCCCGTCTCAGTCATCGAAGGCATGGCTGCAGGTCTCGCGGTAGTGACGACGCCTGTCGGCGCCGTGGAGGACATCATCACCAACGAGCAATCCGGGTTGCTGGTGCCGCCCGGCGATGTTGCGGCGTTGACCGAGGCGCTGACACGGCTGGTCGAGAATCCGGCATTGAGAGCCAGGCTTGGTGCTGCCGCGATGGCCGTGCATCGAGAGCGGCTTGAGCTCGCACCGTTCGTCGGCGCGATCTGCGACATCTGGAGGTCGGTCGCGTTAAAGGCTCAATCGATCAAGCGCTGACGCTATCCTGTAAACGTGGACGCTGAGCTTGCGAGTGCGCAGGTGAGCCTATGACGAGCAGCTGCGGGTCGAGCGCGATATTGATCCCACTGGCGTCACTGCGGCGCTCCAAGCTCGAACTCGCGATGGAATATCTCCAAATTCAACAGCGCCCATATTAGCTTTTCGTGGTCCGCGGCACCCTTGGTGTGCTCCGAGACGATTTGATCAAGGTGTTTCGCGCTCAAATAGCTGCGAACGACGGAATGAGAGGAGCAAAGATGGTCGTGCACGTAGTTCCTCATCGACCCGCGAAACCATTCGGCGACGGGCACCTTGAACCCGATCTTGCGGCGGTTGAGAATTTCCTCAGGAAGCATGTTGGCCATGCTGTTGCGCAAGATCAGCTTACCCTTCCGCCAACCCACCTTGTAGTGATCGGGCAGTTTGCTGACGAACGCAACCAGATCGCGATCGAGGAACGGCATTCTTCCTTCGATTGAACCGGCCATCATCATCCGGTCGCCTCGTTCCAAGAGATTGTCAGGCAACCACGATGTCTGATCGAAAAACAGTGCGCGGCGAAGATGGGATGCCTTCGCGCTTGAGGAGAACGGGAAATCGTTGCGTTCATTGCGGCAATTGGCCGGCGCACCGATGAGGCGACCGTGTTCCCGCGCTGTCATGGCCCCAAACCAGGAGATCATCCGGGTGGCAAATTCCCTTTCGCCGGCGCTTCGGGCAAATGTATCGAACTTGGCCGATGCGCCAGGCATGGCGCGTATCAGAGGGGCGAGGAGGTTGTTGTGGAGCAAGGCTGGAACGAGCGACCGGTAGATTCCAGCCAGTGACTCTGCGCGATGTTTGGGATACCCGCCGAGAATCTCGTCGGCCCCTTCCCCTGTGAGCACCATCTTGACGTCCTGCGAGGCTCGCTCAGACATCAGGTAAATTGGAATGTCCGAACTTTGTGAAACAGGCGCCCCCAGATGGCGAATCAAATTGGGCAGGTGGTCAATCAGGTCGTCCGCCTCAATGACCAATTCGCAATGATCGGTCTTGAAATGATCGGCGACGCGTCGGGCGAATGGAAGTTCACTGTAAGCCGGTTCGCTGAAACCGACCGAAAATGTACGAATGGGCTTGTCGCTGTGCTTGGTCATCAGGGCGACGATCGCTGACGAGTCGAGGCCTCCGGAGAGAAAGGCGCCAAAGGGTGCATCGCTGCGCATTCTGATCTCGACGGAATGGTCGAGCAGTTCCAGAAATCGCCGCTTTGCGGTTTCGTCGTCGATATCCTCGGTCAGATCTGTTTGATCCGGAGGCGTATAGTAGCGCGTTTCCGTCACGGTCCCTTGCGACCAAACGGCATAGCTTCCGGGGTTCAGTTTGCGGATTTGTTTGAAAAGCGTGCGCGGTCCAGGCACGTAACGCCAGCGCAGGTACTCGTGGACAGCGTCCAAATCGAGCTGCTGCGCATTTGGCTGCGATGACAACAACGCGTTGATCTCTGAGGCAAAGGACAGCAATTTTTCGCTTTGCATGAGGTAAAGGGGCTTTTTGCCGAAGGGATCCCGGCCGAGGATCAATTCGTGCCTCTGAGCATCCCAGAGCGCAAAAGCGAACATGCCGCTCAACCGGTCGAACATGGACAAGTGCCACTGATCATAAGCTCTGAGCAGCACCTCGGTGTCGGAGCGCGTTCGAAAATGATGACCGAGGCCGATCAGTTCCTGGCGCAACTCGATATAGTTGTATATCTCACCGTTGAAGATAATTCTGAGGCGGCCGTCTTCGATATGCATCGGCTGATTTGATTCGGCGTTTAAATCAATAATCGCCAGCCGGCGGTGCACCAATGCCAATTGGTTCTGGCCGGTGTTCAAGTCCAAGAACTCGATGCCTTCGGCATCGGGACCACGATGCCGCAATGTGCTGGACATTCTGGCGGCCCGATCTTGTGGATTCTCGACCCTCGGCCCGATCCAGCCGGCAATTCCGCACATCATCTCTTCCCTGGGCGCGCGTATTCGCGTCGCTGTCTACGACGAATGTATTAAACACTTGGTTGCCGACGAACCGGATCGCGAGGAGAAAGCCGCCAAGGTGGTTCAAAGGCGGGCTTGACCGGTTCGATCAGGCTCTGCCGGTCCTGAATGACGTGCCACCGGCGGTTGCCGCCGGAGGCGGTAGCTCTTGCCGTTGCGTTATCGCCAGCAAGAATGCCGGCCAGACGCAATTTAACGAGGCTGACCGATCCCGATCCTAGGTGACAGTAAGAGGATTGGCGTTGCCGCCCGGCTGCTCATCCGCGAAGAGCGGTAATGGCAGCTATGGCAAGCCCAGTGCCCGTAACATCTCCGAGTCCGGGACAGCAGGCCCTTCCTGCCGGATAACGGTCATCCCATAGGGATTGGAGAATTCCCAGACGGACCATGGTATCGCAAAGCGTTCCGCCTGCTGGCGCACCGCCTTGAGATAGCGCAGCCGATCAGCGTCGAACGCGCCCATGCGGCCGTCCGTAGACATGAGGATGACGCCGAATTCGCCCATGAAGAGCCGTCTGCTGGGAATGCCATGGGCCGCGGCCCAGTCGACCGCCTGACGGAAGCTCGCCTCGAGTTGGCTCGGGCCCCAATTCTGCTCGAAATACCGGGCGATTGCTTCACGCGCCGCGACCATGTTCATCACCTGCTCGACCGGGCTCAGGCCGGCGGCGTCCATCTGCGCCTTAAGGGTTTCGGTCACCTTTTCGGGCGTACTGCTGTCGGCCGGCCAGGGCAGGCCAGAGGCGAAGGCGCCTGTCCCGTCGGGCCGCTGGTGCGTGAAACTGTGCGGCTCGTACATATGGAAGCTGTAGTAGAGGTTCGGATCGTCAAAGCCCGGGGTGAGATTGACCAGCCCGGCAATGCTGCCGCCACAGGCGCCTGTTGCGACGATGGTGAGTTCGCTGCTGACTGCGCGAATATCGCGGACCGTGTCTGCCATGATCCGCTGCCAGTCGTCGCTCCCGCTCGAATCGCAGGGGTAGTATGCCGGCTCGTTGTAAGGCTCGAGGGCTACCTTGTCGGTGCCAATCTTGACCAGCATGGTGGCGACCGCCACGACCATTTCGCGATAGCTGGCAACGCCCTCGCTGTCGGCACCGTCATAGATCGTCTCCATGCTGTAGGCCGGAACCTGGGTGACGCCGTGCAGGTCGAAAACCACCTTAAGGCCGGCCGACGTGACCCGCTCGACCGCTGCGGCAAGTATGTCCAGCGCCTGCTGCCGTCTGGCGCCTTCGCTGGCAAGCAGAGGGCCCGGGTCGACGCTCAGCCGGACGAAGTCGAAGCCCATCGATCGAATGCGCGCAAACACTTCGCCATCCGGCCAATCGGTGAGCGGCCTATGTCCAGCGCGCCACTCCTTCTCGCTGCGATAGGGCGGCCAATTATAGGATCCATCGTCCTCTACCGGCGACCAGTTGAGCCATTCATGCACGCCAACGCCGCGCTGGAGCGGGATCGGCACAGCATTGGCAGCTATCGCCATGCCGAGCACCCACGCTGCAACCCACGCCATCCTTCCCATAGCCACTCTCCGTATCATGGTCGGAGATATTAACCGCAGGATCGGAAAAGGAGGATTGCGGTCGCGCGGCTTTTCGACAGCATGGTATATAAGAATCGAACCTTGGCGGAGCGCGTATGAGAATCGGCTGGTACATCAACCGGTTGCGCAGCATGGAGCCGGCTGAGGTGTTGCACCGGCTGGGCGAGCAGCGTCGAAGGATCGCTTCGCGCGGCCGCGACGACGGCTGGGAGCGCTATGCTTCGCCCCAGTTGCACCCGGTGCTGCGTGGATCGCGCGATGCTGCGCTGGCTGCGACACCGGAACAACGGCAAGCCATAGCGGCGGCGGCGCAAAACACGCTTGGGGGCCAGTTTTCCGCACTCGGGCGGACATGGCCACGGCGCGATCCCGATCGGCTGTTTCCTCCCGAGCTTTGGCGCCTTGATCCGGTGACCGGCAGGCTTTGGCCGGGTCCCGAAGCCCATACTTTCGATATCGATTTTCGCCATGGCGACGATCGCGGCGACGTAAAATATGTGTGGGAGATCAACCGGCTGCAGCAGTTGCCGCCACTGGCCGTCCACCTGCTTCTCGCCGGCGACGACCAGTCCCGGATGGCCATAGAGGCGGCGATCGACAGCTGGCATTCAGCCAATCCGCCGTTTCGAGGGGTTGGCTGGGCCTCCGGCATCGAAGTAGCGCTGCGTGCCATCAGCCTGATTGTCACCATGGACCTCGTCGGCGACCGACTGGGCCCGGCGACATGGCAGCAAGTGGGTGAAATACTGGCGGCAAGCGCCTATTGGCTGCCGCGGTTCCCTTCTCGATTTTCCTCCGCCAACAACCATCTCGTCGCAGAACTGGCTGGCGAGTATCTGATCGGCCTGGCGTTGGGAACCGAATCCGACGCTGTCCGCGGCGCCCTCCTGGCTGAGGCGTGCAAGCAGATTCTCGCCGATGGTGCCGGTGCCGAGCAGACCCCGACATATGCGGCCTTCACCGCCGAACTCATTTTGCTGTGCGCCGCTGCGGCACGCCAGGCCGGAAAGCCATTTCCCTCGCCCGTCGAAGCGCGTCTGGCCGCATTTGCCGATTTCGTCGGCTGGCTCCCACCAGCCGCCGGCTTTGGCGACAACGATGAAGGTCGCGTGCTGACGCTCGGGGACGAGCCGGACTACCTCCGATCCGTCGCCGCCGCCATCTATGGCTTTTTACGGATGCCGGGCAACGCGGCGGAGCCAGACGATTTTCGTGCGCTTTTCTTTGGCACGCCCTCGGGGCCGGCACCGGTAACGCATGGGCTGCAAACGTTCACGCAAGGCGGGCTCTCCGTGTGGCGCGGTGAGTTGAATGGCCGCAGCATCGATCTGACATTCGACCACGGTCCGCTCGGCTATCTATCGATAGCGGCTCACGGCCATGCCGACGCGCTGTCGCTCACCTTGTGCATCGATGGCGAGCCGGTGCTGGTCGACCCCGGCACCTGGCTCTACGGTTCCGGGGGCGTCTGGCGCGACTGGTTCCGCTCGACACCGGCGCATAACACGCTGAATGTCGAGGGCAAAAGCCAAAGCATCATCGCCGGGATGTTCAACTGGTCGCACAAAGCGGTGGCGGCATTGGTGGAGAGCGAGCCGGGAACGCACTGGAAGCTGCGCGCCCGGCATGACGGGTATAGAAGCCGCTTCGGTGTCGTGCATCAGCGCACCGTGACGCACCTGGCCGACGGGATCGTCGTGACCGACCAACTGCTCGGCGGCAGGCGCGTGGCCGAGGTCGTCTTTCAACTCGCAGCCGGCCTCGGCACCAACCGGGACGGAAGCGCGATCACAGTGCTGCGCGACGACGAGCCGCTGATGACCATTCGGTTTCCGGACGCAGCGGTCGACATCCGCGCCGGCGGCGACAAACCGGGGCAGGGCGGCTGGGTTTCACCGCGTTTTGGCGCGAGGCAGCCAGCCGAACGCATCGCCTGGCGCGGCGAAGTGGGCGAAGACGGAATTGAGATCCATCTCGCGGCAATCTCCCCGCCGCAACGATAGCGATCGGCGCTGCACCAGAGCGGGCCATCCGCTGTTCCGGCCGTATTCGAGATTAATTACGTTCCGACATTTAGCGTTTTGTTACGGTTGAACTGCTAGTCTGGCGCAAATCCGGCATGCTTTTGCTCGTTGCAGCCGCAATAGCCACCTGGTTGCGGCAACATGCAGTGGGTTTGGCAAGTTTTTTGCTTCGCAATTCGCCGGATAGCCATTTTACGGCCCAGGAGCCACTGCACCGATGTTTTCTGAATTCGCCAGAGTGATTGTGGAAAAGCTCTCGAACCTCAATCTGCTGACGCTCGGCCTGCTTTTTTTCACGGCACTGGGCAGCGCGGTGATCGCTTACTGGCGAACTGTCGCGCATAAGTCCCTCAGGGACTTTTTCGATTTCGCTTTCCCGGCGGAAGTCATCCTGCACCCGTCGGCGCGAGCGGATGTCCTATTTTGGGTCACCAAACGGGCGATAATGCCTTTCCTGCTCATCCCTGCCGGCGTCACCTTCGTTGCCGCCGTCGGCTATGGGACGCACCAGGCAATCGGCTGGCTCCTTGATATCCAGGCGCCGCTCATCGACGGCCCGGCCGGACCGGTGACGATCGTCATCTTCACCGCAACCATGCTGATCGCCTACGACATTTCGTATTATCTCTACCATGTCGCCCAGCACCACTTCCCGTTCCTATGGGAATTGCACAAAGTGCATCATTCGGCCGAAGTGATGGTGGGAATCACAAAGGATCGGGTTCATCCGCTGGACGATCTGATGAACCGTATTTGGGACGGCGTCATCCCGGGCATCTGCTTCGGCATCTGGAGCCTGATCGCGCTCGATCCGGTAGAGATCGCTATTTTCGGCATCAACGTCTATGTCATCCGCAACATCCTGATGATGGACTTTGTTCGCCATACCCATTTCAAAATTTCCTTCGGCCCCTTGAACAACATCATTTTGTGTCCGCACTGGCACCAGGTGCACCACAGCATCGACCCTCGCCACTACGACAAGAATTTCGGCCTGCTGTTTTCGTTCTGGGACCGCCTGTTCGGGACACAGTTCGTCCCGGATCCGGATGAAGACCTCAAATTTGGCCTGATCGATCGCGATGTGCGCGACTATCAATCGCTCTTTGGGCTTTACATCCTGCCGCTCAAGAAGATGGGGGGGCATGTCGCCAGACTGTTCCAGAGGCGTCCCGATGTCATCGCACAGCCACAGGATCGTTCAACTTCATGAACACCATTGTTTCGATTGACGCTTCGAGCGCAGAGCGCCTGGAAGTTGTCCGTTCGGCGGATCGCCTGGCTGCGATCGAGGCCGATTGGATGCATCTTTGGCACCGCACCGATGGGCTGATCTTTCAGAGCCATGCCTGGATTTCGGCATGGTGGAGTACCGTAGCGGACCGTGACCAGCGCGCGCTGCGGATCGGCCTGGTCTGGAGCGGCGACAGGCTCGTTGCCGTCGTTCCCATGGCGATCGGCAAGCGCAAAGGCCTGCGGTTTCTCGAATGGGCGGCCAGCAGCTATACCGATTACGGCGATATTCTCGTTGCCCCGGAATGCTCGTCATCGGCGCTGCAGGACGTATGGGCCCGGATCTGTCACGCCGGTGGCTTCGATATTGCCTTTCTCAATCATCTCTTGCCGGGTGCGGCGGTCCGCAGAATTTTCACTCCGGATACCTCAGGCGGGATCAGGCTTCGCCCCAATCACAGAGAGGAAGTTAGTTATCGCGTGGCCGGACAGTGGGAGAGCGGAGCCGCGTGGTTCGCGGAGCAATCGAAAAAGACGCGGCAGAACTATCGGCGCGGCGTCAAGACGTTGGAAGAAGCCGGGGAAATGAAATTTCGGCTGCTTGCGCCAGACGAGCCACTGCAGCCGGTACTGGACCGGCTCTCGGCCCTGAAGCGCAGATGGCTGGTGGAGCGCAAGCGTGAATCCGAACTTTTCGAAGAGGGAGCGCCGGTGCTCGCCGCACTCGTCGAGGCGCTGGCGCGCGCCGGCGTGCTGCACATTTTCGTACTTGAATGCGATGGCGCGATGGTCGCGGTATCCATCAACTTCGTCCAGCACCACACCATGATGGCGTTCGTAACCACTTTTGACCCGGATTTCAGCCAGGCGTCGCCCGGCATGATCCTGATGATGGACTACATACAGTGGTCGATCGATCATGGCTTGGGCACGGTCGATTTCCTGTGCGGCGCAGAGTCTTTCAAGCACAAATTCGCAACGCAGGGCGTTGTCCTGCAATCCGTTCTTGGGACGCGCACGGCGCAAGGCTCGCTCGCTTCTCTTGCCGATCGTATGCGTCAGAGGGTCCGGCATGCACGCGGGCGCGGACTGGTACCGACAGCTTGATTTCGGCTTGATCGGCGCCGGAACGCCGTGTCCGACAGGCAATGGCAAGCGGTGTCTTGTCGCTTCCCTCGTCGGGTCGCCGGCAGCAGCACGAACCGCTCAAAGTGCCGATTGCGTCTGAGATGGAACGACCCGCCAGATCTTGTTGCCGACATCATCCGCCACCAGCAGGGCGCCGCGCCGGTCTATCGCCACTCCCACAGGACGGCCAAAGGCCTTGTCGTCCTCGCTTAGGAAGCCGGTGAGGATGTCCCGAGGCGGGCTCGACGGCTTGCCGTCGGTAAACGGCACGAAGATCACCTTGTAGCCGCTGCGCGGCCTGCGATTCCACGAGCCATGCTGGCCGACGAACGCGCCATTCCTGTATTGAGGACCGAACAGGTCGCCTGTGTTGAAGGTCAGCCCCAATGAAGCCGTGTGCGCCCCGAGCGCATAGTCGGGCTTGATCGCCTGGGCGACGAGGTCGGGCCTCTGCGGCTTGACGCGATCGTCGACATGCTGGCCGTAATAGCTGTAAGGCCAGCCGTAGAAGCCGCCGTCCTTCACCGAAGTCATGTAGTCCGGCACGAGGTCGCTGCCGATCTCGTCGCGCTCGTTGACGACGACCCAGAGCTCGCCGCTTTCCGGATGCCATGACAGGCCGTTTGGATTGCGCAGGCCGGAGGCGAAAAGACGCGTCTGTTTCGAGGCGAGATCGATCTCCAGAACTGCGGCGCGGTTCTCCTCTTCCTCCAAGCCGTTCTCGCCGACATTGGAATTGGATCCGACCGTTGCATAGAGCTTCGTCCCGTCCTGCGAGGCGGTCACGTCCTTGGTCCAGTGATGGTTCCGCCCCGCGGGCAGGTCGACGATTTTCTCCGCCGGCGCGGTGATTTCGGTCGCACCCTCCTGGTAGGGGAATGCCACTATTGCATTGGCGTTGGCGACATAGAGCTTGCCGTTGAGCAGGGTCATGCCGAATGGCGAGAACAGCCCGGTGAGAAAAGCCGTTTTGGTTTCCGCCACTCCGTCGCCATCCTGATCGCGCAGCAACGAGATGCGATTGGCGCTAGACGTTCGCGCGCCAGCCTGGCTCTGGAAGAGGTTTGTGAAGAAGCGGCGTATGCTGCGTAAGCTCTCTATGACGAATCCGCGTATGCTGCGTATTCTGAAGCCCTCATCCGGCTTGGGCGGGGCATTGCTCTCGGCCACCAGCACGTCGCCGTTTGGCAGCACGTATAGCCAGCGCGGATGGTCGAGCCCGCCGGCAAACTCGTTGACTGCAAATCCCTGGGCCGCCGTCGGCTTCGTGCCCTGCGGCCATGGCGCGGCCTTGGCGACATGGACAGTCGGCAGCCAAGTCGGATTGGGCTCCGGCAGGGTTGGGCTGGGGCCATAGGTGTCCGCGATCGGAACGGTCGCCTCTTCGCGCGACAGGAAGAAGACCGCTCCGCCGGCGACGACGAAAAGAATGATCAGCACGAGAAGCGCGGCAAGCAACTTTTTCACCAGAACCTCGAAAAATGTCGAAAGGATGCAAACGCGCTTATCGCGTTCCGGTTGCGGACGGAGCGGCCGAGAGGGAGAAATAGGCCGCAAGCGCGCGGACGTCGTCGTCCGTCAGACCCTTCGCGGCATTGGCCATGAGATGGCCGAAGCGCGTTCCACCACGCTTTCCCGCCCTGAACAATCCAAGCTGCGCCACGATGTAGCGCGCCGGCTGGCCGGCGATGGAGGGATAAAAAAGCGGGCTGCGATCCTGTCTTCCGTGACAGCCGAGACAGGCGGGCACGCCGGCGTCCTTGACGCCTCTCTCGGCGATTTCCTTGCCGCGGCGGACAAGCGCGGGATCACCCCCGCCGCCGGGACGTATCGTCGGCAGGGCAGCGAAATGCTTGGCAAGGTCCGGCCAGGACTGAGGCCCTGCCGCAATGGCGGGCAGGCTCATCAACCCGCTTGCCCGGCCTCCCTCGGCATAGGCACGCAGGCTTTCAAGGAGATAGGCCTCGCTCTGCCCGGCGAGAACGGGTATCGCGGGGCCGCGCCCGAGGCCGTCTCCGCCGTGGCAGCGGGCGCAATCCGCGAGGGCTTGCGGTAGGGTTCCGGCAGCGTCTGCAGGAGGTGCAAGCCTTTCTCCATAGGCGAGATCACGATAGGTGGCTTCGTCCATCGACGGCAGTTCGCGCAGGAAGGCGACCATCGCCCAGACCTCGTCGTCGCGTTCCTGCGTCGGCCAGGCGGGCATGCCGGTGAAACGCACGCCGTGCTTGACGAGACGGAAAAGCTCCGCGTCCGACCATTCGCCGACGGTCCCGGCAAGGTCAGGCGGCTGCGGCAGCATTCTCATGACGACAGGAGATCGAAGTTCGCCCGGCGCCCCGTGACAGATGGCGCAGCCGCGCGCGAAATGTCCGGCGGCCGGCTGAATCGCATGGCGCGGCAGAGCCTCTGGAACGTTGACCGCCAGGGCATAGGTGCGCACAGCCGATCGCATGGCGAAATGGAGAAACCACTCCGTGATCTTCCAGTGGCCGCTCGAGGCACCGACATTGAAAAAGCCGATCCAGGCCGCCAGC
The DNA here is from genome assembly GCF_055811555.1 of Mesorhizobium sp. WSM4813. Classification (NCBI taxonomy): domain Bacteria; kingdom Pseudomonadati; phylum Pseudomonadota; class Alphaproteobacteria; order Hyphomicrobiales; family Phyllobacteriaceae; genus Mesorhizobium; species Mesorhizobium sp. WSM4813. The sequence continues at coordinate 94,731 of NZ_JBVVQU010000016.1, read as the reverse complement.
ACCACGACGAAGGGCAGAATGGCAAGCGCGATGGCGAGCTTCTTCCAGCTGATATGCATCAGACCGTCTTCCGCGGCGGTGTGACGAGTATGCGCGCGAAAAGCGTCACGCCGCCGGCCAGGTAGATCGCTGCGCCGACCAAAAGCATGATTACGCCGCCAAGCTCCTGATCCTGCTGCGCGGAAAGCGCGACGCCGAAGCAGCTTACCTCGCCCGTCCCATAAAGCGCCTCGGGGTCAGCGCCAGCAGCGCGCCAAGCAAGGTCATATGGATGGACGTCAGAAGCAGGGCGAAGGCGCCGGCGGCATTGCCTGTGGTGTCGGAGCCGCGGCGCGGCAGGCAGGCCAGCCACAAGACCAGCCCGGTGGCGAGGAACGTGGCCTGTTCGATGGCGGTCGCAAACAGCGAGCTTTGCGCCAGCGTCCGCAAGGCCGGCGCGTGCCAGGACCAGACGACGATGAGTTCGACGAGGGAGGCGGGCAGGGCGAGGGTGAACGCCCGGCTTGCATCCGGTTTTGGGCCGAGCGGGATCCCAATCGCTATCAGCGGCGCAGCGATCGCCACAACTCCCATATGCGCCAGCATGTGCGCTGAAAATGAATCCCGCCAGGCATCGAGCAGCGGTCCGAGCCAGACCAGGGCGAGGACGAGGAGGCCGAAGGTGAGGCAGGCGCGTCTCACCGGATACACTCCGTCAGGAACAATGCGGGCATCGCGGTGAAGATCACGGCGATGAAGCTGAGGCCCGAGAGCAGCAGCGTCGCAAAGCCCTGGAACAGGGTCCGGTCGCGCCTCGTCGGATCGTCATGCGGCGGATCGTCGGTGCCGAAGCCCCATTGCCGCCAGGCGAGCCAAGCGGACAGTGCGATGAGCGAGAGGGCGATCAGAGTGGCGGCGGCGATGCCCGCGCGCACCGCGCTGAAACTCAGCCCGACAAGCTCGGGCTTGGCGCAATAGACCGCCGCGCCGATGTAGCAAACGAGGAAATGCGCAGCCCACACCACGGGCGCGGTAAACAGCGTCCAGAGCGTTTCGATCTCTTTCGGGATGAGCCGCATCGCCGCCTCACATCGCTGCCGGAAAGAGGCCAATGATGGCGAAGGTGATGACGGCGGTGACCAGAAGAAAATGCCAGTAGAGCACCACATTGCCTAGATCCAGATCATGCTTCGGCGTCAGTCGGCCGGCCAGCGAGCGGGCCAGGCAATAGGCCTGCATGACGGTGCCGAGCGCCGCATGGGCGAGCACCCAGATCACCAGGATCCAGACGATTGCGGGATAGACGTGGCGCGTCGGGTCCATGCCTGGAGACCACGGCGCGGCCAGACCTGCGGCGGACGCGGCAACGGTGGTCAGCAGGGACAGCACCAGCAAGCCGCGCATAGTGGCCGTAGCGCCGCGCCTGTTGACCGTGCGGGCCGCCACCATCAGGCCCCACGCCGCAGCGAACAGGCTGGCAGCGACCAGCAACCAGACCGCATCAGGCCCGGCAATCCCCGCGGTGAAGTCGGCATGGATTGTCCAGTAGAAGAAATAGCCGAAGACGAGGCTGGCGAAGGCCGTGCCGTCGCCTACCATGGTGATGAACATCGCCCACCAGCCGACCGAATCGGGACCGGAGGCATAAAGCGGCAGGCTGAGGCCCAGACCGACATCCTTTTCCGGCTTCTCGGGGATTTCGCCAGTGCCCGTCCAGAGCCAGTAGATGACGGCGCAAAAGCAGGTGATTGCGGCCAGCGCTGTCGCGATCCACCAGTGGAAGGTAAGTGCGATGAAGGCGGCTCCGAGCGAAAGCGCCGAGACGATGGTGACTTGAGAGGTGCCACCGACGCGCAGCACCTGGACGGGGTCGGCGTCGAGCACGGAGGTGACCAGTCCCTCGCGCCGTCCCTCTTCCGCGTCGGGCAGGTAATAGCCGCCTTCATTGACCTTGCGCGCAAGGTCCTTCTGGTCCCAGAGCGGATAGCGGCTGCGCACGATGGGTATCGAGCGGACGCCCCAGTCCTCCTCCGGCTCGGAAATCCATTCCAGCGTGCCGGCATTCCACGGGTTGAGTTCGCCGCGCGGCTCCCGGTGCTTCGGCCTGAGCACGTCGAAGACGACGACCAGCACGCCCGCGGCGAAAATGAAGGCTCCGGCCGTCGAGATCAGGTTCAGCCAGTCCCAGCCGATTTCGGCTGGATAGGTGAAGACGCGGCGGGGCATGCCGCGCAAGCCGCTCAGATGCATGGGGAAGAAGGCGATGTTGAAGCCGCAGAACATCAGCCAGAACGCGAGCCGTCCCAGACGGTCGGAAAGCTTCTTCGCGTCGATCAGCGGGTAATAGTAGTAGAGCCCGGCCACGACCGGGAAAAGCATGCCGCCGATCAGCACATAATGGAGGTGCGCGACGACAAAATACGTGTCGTGCGCCTGCCAGTCGAAAGGCGCCACCGCCACCATGACGCCCGTCAACCCGCCGATGACGAAGATGGCCAGCCCTCCGGTGCCGAACAGCATCGGGGTCGAGAAGATCACCCGGCCGGCGAGCATGGTGGCGATGAAGACGAAAATCTGCACGCCCGTCGGGATCGCCACCGCCTCGGAGGCCGCCGAGAAGAAGGCCAGCGAAATCTGCGGCAGGCCTGTCGCAAACATGTGGTGTACCCACAGGCCGAAAGAAAGGAATCCCGTTCCCACTGCCGCGAGCACGATCCAGGAATAACCGACGATCGGATGCTGGGAAAAAGTCGGCACGATCATGGCCATCAGCGCGATGGCCGGCAGAAAGATGATGTAGACCTCCGGATGGCCGAATATCCAGAACAGATGCTGCCAGAGCAGCGGGTCGCCGCCGCGCGCTGCGTCGAAGAACGGCCAATCGAACATCCGTTCCATCTCGAACAGGAGGTCGCCGGCGATCAGCGGCGGGAAGGCGAACAGGATCATTCCGGCAACGATCAGCAGATACCAGGCGAAAAGCGGCATCAGGTTGATGCGCATGCCCGGCGCGCGGCATTTCATGATGCCGACGATGAGTTCGACGGCGGCCGCGATCGAGGCGACTTCGATGAAGGAGAGGCCGAGCAGCCAGATGTCGGCGCCGATGCCGGAGAACTCCTTGTCGGTGGCGAGCGGCGGATACATGAACCAGCCTGCCGACGGCGCTGCATTGAAGAAGATCGAGCCGCAGACGAAGATACCGCCGAGCAAAAAGCTCCAAAAACTGAACGCTCCGAGGCGCGGAAACGGCATCTCGCGCGCGCCCAGCATCGCCGGCAGCAGGAAGATCGCGACCGCCTCGAAGATCGGCATCGCGAACAGAAACATCATCACCGTACCGTGCAGGGTGAAAGCCTGGTTGAAGAAGTCGGCCGACAGGAAGTCGTTGTCGGGCACGGCGAGTTGCAGGCGCATCAGCAGCGCGAGCGCGCCGGCGAACAGCATGAAGGCGAAAGCCGCCGAGCCGTACCAGAGGCCGATCTGGAAATTGTTCACCGAGGTCCAGTAGCGCCAGCCGGCCGGATTGGCCCAGACGGCGCGCAGCCGCTCTTCCTGCACCTTGTATTCCTCCCGCGAACGCTCCTTGATCGCAGCGCTCATTGCAGGCCTCTCAGCCAGGCGGCTATGGCGCGAATGTCGTCCGGCGGCAACATGTCGAAGGCCGGCATCCTGGAACCGGGCTTGATCAGTTCGGGGCGGGCGATGAAGCGGGCGACGGCGTCTTCGGTGTTGGGCAGGATGCCGGCTCCGACGGTGACGCGGGAACCGACATGCGAGAGGTCCGGGCCGATCAGGCCGCGCGCATCGGTGCCCGCGACGAAATGGCAGGACCCGCAGCCATGGCGCAGGAACAGCGCGCCGCCGCTCGCGCCGGCCCCTTCCGCGGGAATTGCCTGGGCGGCGAGCCAGGACCGGAATGCTTCGGGCTCCATCGCCACGGCCGAGAACGCCATCAGCGCGTGAGATGTGCCGCAATATTCCGCACAGGGCCCGCGGAAGATGCCGGCTTTCGTGGCCATGAGCGAAAGCCTGTTGGTGCGGCCGGGGATCATGTCCATCTTGCCGCCGAGCGGTGGGATCCAGAAGGAATGGATCACATCGGCGCTTTTCAGGGTCAATTCGACCCGCTCGCCGACCGGCAGCCGGATCTCGTTGGCGGAAGCGACTGGTGGCCCCTGAGATGGGCGGTAGACAACATCCCACCAGAATTGCCTGCCGGTGACTTCGATCCGCAGGCCGGCGGGACTCGCCTGGGCGAAGGGCCGAAGGCCAGGCATCAGCCACAGTGCATAGGCGAGCAGGGCACAAAGCGTGACCGACGGGAAGACCACGCCGCCCCAAAGGATGATCCAGCTGGCAGACTTTTCGGCCAGCCTGCGGCGATTGAACAGGGCTGAATGAAGAAGCAGGCCTACCACGCCCAGCCAGATGAGGGCGCCGCCGCTTAGCATTACCCAAAACAGTATGGCTATTTGCTGCGCTTCCGCTCCCGCGGGCTCAAGTACCGACTGAGTACTGGCTACCGACTGGGCGCCGGCAGAGCCGCTCGCGAGCAATAATGACGCAGCGGACAGGCTGAAATATTGACCCATTTCGAACCCCTCCGCCGTAAACCGGCGAGAGGGGCGGAAGGTTCCGGGCAACTGAGCTTTCGAACCAAGCTGCATTCGCCGCTGCTCTTTGGGCAATTTTCAACGCGTGACGAAACAATTGCGCTCGATTCCCCTTTGCCCGTCAGGGCGAGTGTTGGGGGCGAGCCTTGGGATCGCGCATGCCAAAGGAGGCGACGATGAGCGCAACCGGCTTGGAAGTTTTTGACAAAACCCTGCAGGCGACAAACATCTGGCTGGATGAGATCATGGCCGATCACGGGCCCGATAGGCGCTGGGAGCCGTTTTACGCACCTTGCGGGATTGGCTGCCAATTTGGGAGCGGGACTGCCGCTTCTCGTGCGCGGAGCCTATTATGATCGGTATCGGCCGCGTGATCTGCCGACCAGCAGCCGTTCGTTGGAGGATTTCCTGCAGCGCGTGGCCGAGGAAATGAAATCCACTCGACCCGTGAATCCCGAGGATGCGACGAGAACCGTGTTCAAAGTTCTCGCCAGGCATGTCGACCTCGGCCAGTCGGCCAAGGTGCGAGACGCGTTGCCGAAGCAGATCCAGGCGCTTTGGCCCGGAAGTGTTGGAGTTTAGCAGCAGCACGACAAAAGTCGGGGCTGCCGATACGGTTCTCAGCTGCCTCTGCCCGGCCGGTCCTTTTCCTCGCGATACAGTCGCTTAGTGGCCCGATCGCTTTCTCTGCGCTCTGCAGGCCCCTGACGGCGCCACGTGAGAAGTGCGTAAGCGATCAGGATTGCCAGCAGTAGCGGGCCGCCGGCAACGACGATCAACCACATACTGTTCTCGAACATGGAACATCTCCTTTCCCTCGTTGCCGAGAAGGAGCGAAACCATTGCTCCCTTCCGGTCCAGGGGTGGACAGCGCAGTGTAGATCTCTTCACCGAATCACCTGTGCGCCGCCAACTCAACTGCTGAGCGCAGGCGGCCTGGTTCATTCCTCCAGAAAAACAGCTTGTTCGCGACCGGCTGTTGCACTCGGCACGCGCTGATGGAAGAATGGAGATCCCTCGGAAACGTTCCATTGTGCGAGCCATTCGCTGGCTGGCTTTCAGGCGTTCACTATATCTGTCTCGACCCCTAACATCCGGTCGCAGACGCACTACGTGATGATAGGGAACCACAAAGGCTTTCCGATAGTTGAATGAAGGGCGACAGCAACCAGACCGGCCGGGGCGAGGATACCATGCGCGAGAACCAGTCCGACGTCTTCGATCTGTTTTCGGAGATTTACACGAATGCGGCGCAGGAGGAGATAAGCATCCAGCAATATCTCCTTGCCTGCCGCGAGGATAAATCGATGTATGCCTCGGCGCCCGAACGGATGGTCGAGGCGATTGGCGAGCCTACCCTGATCGACACCAGCATGGATGAGCGGCTCGGCCGCATTTTCGCGAACAGGACAATCAAGATCTATCCCACCTTCTCCGAGTTTTATGGCATGGAGGACACTATCGAGCGCATAGCCGGCTATTTCCGCTATGCCTCTCAAGGGCTCGAGGAACGCAAGCAGATTCTCTACCTGCTTGGCCCTGTCGGCGGCGGCAAGTCCTCGCTCGCCGAACGGCTGAAGAAGCTGATGGAGCAGCGTCCGATCTATACGCTGAAGGTGGGCGGCCAGATCAGCCCGGTTTTCGAATCGCCGCTCGGGCTTTTCAATCCTGACCGCATGGGCGACCTTTTGGAGGACAAATACGGCATCGCGCGGCGCCGGCTGAACGGCCTGATCTCGCCGTGGGCGGCCAAGCGCCTCGATGAACTGTCAGGGGACATTTCCAAGTTCAGCGTCGTGAAGCTGATGCCATCGCGGCTGCGCCAGATCGGCATCGCCAAGACCGAGCCAGGCGATGAGAACAACCAGGACGTTTCGGCCCTGGTCGGCAAGGTCGACATACGACAACTCGAGAATTTCAGCCAATCCGATCCGGACGCCTATTCCTACAGCGGCGGCCTGAACCGGACCACGCAAGGGTTGCTTGAGTTCGTCGAGATGTTCAAGGCGCCGATCAAGGTCCTCCATCCGTTGCTGACCGCTACCCAGGAGGGCAGCTACAACGGTACGGAGAACTTCGGATCTTTCCCTTATCAGGGCATCGTCGTAGCCCATTCCAACGAGTCGGAATGGCTCCAGTTCAAGAACAACAAGAACAACGAGGCGTTCCTCGACCGTATTCTGGTGGTCAAGGTGCCGTACTGCCTGCAGGTCACCGAAGAAAGGCAGATCTACGAAAAGCTGTTGCGCGAAAGCGAGTTGGCTTCCAGTCCCTGTGCACCGGAGGTGCTGGACATTCTCAGCCGGTTCACCGTCTCGACCCGTCTCGCCGAGCACGACAATTCGCCGCTTTACACGAAGATGCGCGTTTATGACGGCGAGAACCTCAAGGACATAGACCCCAAGGCGAAGTCGGTTCAGGAATACCGCGATGCCGCTGGAGTCGACGAGGGCATGACCGGCGTTAGCACACGCTTCGCTTTCAAGATCCTGTCGCAGACATTCAACTACGACACCAAGGAAGTGGCCGCCGATCCTGTGCATCTGATGTACATTCTGGAGGAGGCTATCAAGCGCGAGCAGTTCCCGAAGGAAACGGAGGCCGCCTATCTCGACTTCATAAAGTCGGAACTGGCGACGCGTTATGCCGAGTTCATCGGCCATGAGATTCAGAAGGCCTATCTGGAATCCTACAGCGAATACGGCCAGAACCTGTTCGACCGCTACATCGCCTACGCCGATGCCTGGATCGAGGATCAGGACTACAAAGACCCCGATACCGGCCAGATCCTCAATCGCGAGGTACTGGACAACGAACTGTCGCAAGTCGAAAAGCCGGCCGGCATTGCCAATCCCAAGGACTTCCGCAATGAGGTCGTGAAGTTCACGTTGCGCGCCCGGGCGAGGAACAATGGCCGCAACCCCTCATGGACAAGCTATGAAAAGCTGCGCGAAGTCATCGAGAAGCGGATGTTCGGCCAAGTCGAGGATTTGCTCCCGGTGATCAGCTTCGGCTCCAAGCAGGACAGCGTAACGGAGAAACGGCATACCGAGTTCGTGCATCGGATGGTCGGACGCGGTTACACCGAACGTCAGGTCCGCCGGCTGGTGGACTGGTACATGCGGGTGAACAAGGCGGGCTGAGTCCGGCCGGGATGGTTCCATGCCGATCTTTGTCGATCGCCGACTGAACCCGAAGGACAAGAGCCTCGGCAACCGCCAGCGCTTCCTGAAGCGTGCGCGCGAAGAGCTGAAGCGAAGCATCCGGGATCGGATCCGTACCGGCAAGATCGCCGATGTCGACAGCGAGCACGCCGTCTCGATTCCGGCGAGGGGCACAGCCGAGCCAAGCTTCAGCGATGCGAAGGACAGCGGCAGGCGGCAGCACATCCTGCCGGGCAATAAGCATTTCGCCCCGGGCGACCGGGTTCCCAAGCCCGGCCAGGGCGGCGGCGGCTCGTCTCCGGGGAAAACGGTGTCGGAAGACGATTTTCGTTTCGTGCTCTCGCGCGAGGAGGTGCTCGACCTCTTCTTCGAGGATCTCGAACTTCCCGACCTGGTCAAGCTCAACCTCAAGGAGATACTTGCCTTCAAACCGCGCCGCGCCGGGTTCGCCGCGACCGGTGCCCCGACCAACATCAATGTCGGGCGCACGATGCGTAACAGCCATGGTCGCCGGATTGCGCTCAGGCGCCCCAAGCAGGAGGAGCTTGATGCGATTGCGGAGCAACTCGCAATCCTGGAGGCAGAGCCCCAGAGCGCGGCGCCGGTACGCCAGCGCATCGCAGCGTTGCGGGAAGAGCTTGAGCGACTTGAGCGCCGCCGCAAGCGGATCGCCTATGTCGATCCCGTCGACATCCGCTTCAACCGTTTCGACGCCCAGCCCGTGCCGAACGCCAATGCGGTCATGTTCTGTCTCATGGACGTATCCGGCTCGATGGGCGAACGCGAGAAGGATCTGGCCAAGCGCTTCTTTGTGCTGCTGCACCTCTTCCTGAAACGGCGCTACGACCGCACCGAAATCGTCTTCATCCGCCATACGCACGAGGCGCAGGAGGTGGACGAGGAAACCTTCTTCTACAATACGCAAAGCGGCGGTACGGTCGTTTCCACGGCACTCGAGGAGATGCGCCGCATCATCGAGCAACGCTATCCCAGCAACGAGTGGAACATCTATGCCGCCCAGGCATCGGACGGCGACAATTTCGTCACCGATTCCGAGCGCTGCATCGGCCTTATGGACGGCCAGATCATGCGCCTGTGCCAGTATTTCGCCTATGTCGAGATCATCGACGAACGTGAGAGCCATATTTTCGGCAGCACCGACAATGGAACCTCGCTCTGGCGCGCCTACAGCGCTGTCAACCAGAGATGGCCGAATTTCCAGATGAGCCGTATCGCCAACGCGGCCGACATCTATCCGGTCTTTCGCCAGCTCTTTGCCAGGCAGCCGGTCTTCCAGAAAAGCGCTTGAGGGGGAGCCGATGGCGAACCAGACCAGCAAATCCGGCCAAACCGGCAAATTCGGCCAGACCGGCAAATCCGGCCAAACCAGCAAATCAGGATTGCTCTTTTCAGGGTCTGACTGGGATTTCAAGACACTGTCGCGCGCCTACCAGGCGATCGAGGCGCTCGCGATTGAAGAGCTTCACCTTGACGTCTATCCGGTGCAGATGGAGATCATCTCGTCGCAGCAGATGCTCGACGCCTATTCCTCGGTCGGCATGCCGCTGATGTATCGCCACTGGTCCTTCGGCAAGCATTTTCTCTACCAGGAATTGCTCTATCGCAAAGGCGGGCGGGGGCTCGCCTATGAACTGGTAATCAATTCCAATCCTTGCATCGTCTACCTGATGGAGGAAAACACCATGGCCCTGCAGGCCCTGGTGACAGCTCATGCAGCGCTTGGCCACAATCATTTTTTCAAGAACAATCATCTGTTCCGGCAATGGACGGATGCCAGCGCTATCCTGAGCTATCTGGACTTCGCCAAGGGTTACATTGCCCGTTGCGAGGAGCGGCACGGCGTCGCCGCGGTGGAGGCGATCCTCGATGCGGCCCACGCGCTGATGGAACAGGGCGTGTTCAGATACCGCCGACCGCCGAAGCTGTCGTCGGAGCGGCAGCGTGAAGGCGTTCGTGAGCGCCTGGAGTACGAAGAGCGTTCTTACAACGATCTGTGGCGCACGCTCCCGCCGTCGAAGGACGGGACCAAGCCCAACGAAACGGACACCGGCATCGCGGAGCGGAAGAAAACGCTCAACCTGCCCGAGGAGAACCTGCTTTACTTCCTGGAAAAAAACAGCCTGGTCCTGGAGCCTTGGCAACGCGAGATCATCAGGATCGTCCGCGTCGTCGCGCAATACTTCTATCCGCAGCGGCAAACGCAGGTGATGAACGAAGGCTGCGCCACCTTCGTGCACTACACGCTCATGAACATGCTGTTCGATCGCGGCCTGATCAGCGAAGGCGCGATGCTGGAAATCCTGCGCAACCATTCGAACGTGATCTTTCAGCCGGGCTTCGACGACCCGCGTTATTCCGGCATCAATCCTTATGCCTTGGGCCTCGACATGATGCAGGACATCCAGCGCATATCGACTGAGCCGACCGCCGAGGATCGCGACTGGTTCCCCGACATCGCCGGCAACGGCAATTGGCGCGAAACCCTGCTCGACGCGTGGGCGAACCATCGCGACGAATCTTTCATCCGCCAGTATCTGAGCCCCGCTCTGATGCGGAAATGGCGGTTCTTTATCCTCGCCGATGCTGCTAGCGAACCGCATTACGAAGTTGCTTCGATACACAATGAGCGTGGCTACGAAAAAATACGCGCCGGGCTCGCCCAGACCTACGACATCGGCGCGAGCCGGCCGGATATCCAGGTGGTGGATGTGGATCTGCTCGGTGACCGACAATTGCGACTGGAGCACAAGGTGAAGAACGGCATCATGCTGGAGGAGGCCAATCGCGACGCCACCCTGCGCCATATCCGGACCCTGTGGGGCTACGAGGTCAGCCTGGCGGCGATCGATGCGCAAACGGGCGGGACGCTCAACGAACGTTCGACCAGCCAAATCGGGGAATGACCAAAACCGGAATGGCCGGCGACGGGTCGTTCTACAGCCAGCTTCCACTCTTGGGGTCCGATGCCCTTGCCGTAGGACCGGGGAAGGTCGGTTCCGTGGGAATCTCGGATGGTGTCTCGGGAGGAATTTCGGGCTGCCTTTCCGGGCTGGGAACGGGATCAGGCGCAGGCGGAGGAACGCCCGGAGGCTCATTCGGAGGAGTTTCCGGCGGAGCAGGCGGTCGTGCAGGCTCGGGATTGGGATTATCTGGTATCGGCACTGGATTGTTCGGATCAGGATCAGGATCGCTCATGTCTGTTTCCTTTGAGGAGGATCACCTAGGATGACAACCATCGTGCCGAATGATGGTTCCTGCCCTTGCGGTGCTCAATGCCAGCGGCGTTGGAAAATGGGGCAGCGCCTCCAGCTTCGTCACCTTTACCGGGCTGGCGGGCACTCTATGTACGCTGCATATTGCGAGGCACGGTTCAGGGAGTAACGGCATGCGCGCGTTCATGATTGTCACCCTTCTTCTGGTCGCAATCACGATGGCGCTCTCGCTCGCGCACGCGTTGGAGTTGCCCGGCAAGTTGCGCCTCAAGGAGGCCACCTACAAATCTGTGCAGGCGATCTACTATCCCGGTTTCACTATCGGCGGGTTTGCCGAGATCGCCGGCATCATTGCACTCGCCATCCTGCTTTACTTCACGCCTTATCCAGGCGCTCGATTCTGGTGGACCTTGGCGGCGCTTGTCTTCTTGGTGGCGGAACATGCGACCTATTGGTTGGTGACGCACCCCGTCAACAATTTCTGGGTGCAAGATATCGCCGTGTCGAAACCAGCCGCGACGTTTTTTTCAATGCTTCGTCGGAAGGAAAGCGGCGACTGGAGAGACTTGCGCGACGTTTGGGAAGCCTCGCACGTCGCCAGGGCAGGCCTGGCGATGCTGAGCCTGATCTCAATTGCTGTCGCCGCGACATTTTTTGCTGGGAGTGAATAGCGCGAGAGATGTGCAGCGATGCTACTTGTTCGTCCGCATCTTTTGCCTTTTATTGATCCCGCCAAGGGCGTTGGTATCGTTCCCGACGTCGCCCTCTATCGTGTTTTCACCTTGGAGTACGAGTTCGTCGCCTTCCTTGATCGTGCCCTTGGAGGTCCCGATACCGGGATTGTTCCTCAGATCGGCATCGCTCGGCTTTTTCCACTTTGGATGTTTGGTTCCGCTCATGGCACAGCTCCTTCGAAAAGGGTCCTGTTCTAGAAACAGCAGGGCGCAATGAATGTTCCGCCGAAACTCACCTTGATGCCGCCTTGTCCTAGAGACGGCTAAAGCCCGAACGGATAGGTGTCGGGAACGCCCGTTCCCACATGCTCCGGCCCAAGCGGCGTCACCGCGACCGTTTCGTCAAACCAGACCAACGCGTCAAACTGCTGGGAAAGAGAGGCATCCGCGTAATGGCTGCGCAGTTCGGTTTCCGGCCGATAGATCACGCCGATGAAGCGCTCCAGCCGACGCTCGAGAAGCCGATCGCGAAGATCGTCGTCGCGCTGGATGTCGAGCAGGAAACGCGAGACGCCGCAGTCATGGCAAAGCCGCTCGTAGCTATCGTTATGGGAAGGCCGCACCCGCTTGATTTCCATCTCGCTGTCCCAGTCGGAGGCCGCGGCCACTGTTCCGGAATGCGTACTGAGCCCGATCAAGGCTGCCTTGTCGCCGAAGCGTTGGCGGCAGAGTTGGCCGATGTTCACTTCGTCCCTGACAATCCCCATTTCGGTGTAGCGGGCGTCGCCAATATGGGAATTATGCGCCCACACGACCGCCTTGGCGTTCGGCCCGCGAGCTTCCAGCAGATGCTCGAGCGTCTCGAACATATGGGTGTCGCGCAGGTTCCATGACTGCGCGCCGCCATAGTACATGATCCGATAGTAGCGTTCCGCGGAAGCGATCAGCCGGGCATTCTGGGTGGCGTCCAGAAAATCGACGCTGTCCTGCTGCGCATAGTCGAGCTGCTTGGCAAGCAGTTCGCGGCATTGTTCGAGCACGGCCTGCTCGCATTTCTCGTAGCCAGAGGAGAGCGCGACGCGGCCGTAAGTGGATGGTTCATGCTGCCAAGGCGTCAGGCAGCCATAGCGTTCACGTGCGATCTTTGCTGCCTGCGGATCGACCCTGTCGAGATAATGCAGAACCGCGGCGATCGATCCGCTCATATTGTAGATATCGAGGCCGTAGAACCCCGCCAGCCGCGACGATATCCTGATGCGCTCATTGTGTTGTCGCATCCAGTCGACAAACGCCGCGACGTCGGTGTTGCGCCACATCCAGGTGGGAAACCGCTGGAACGGCGGATCGGCATTGGCCCGCGGCGGCCGATGGCGGACGTAGCGGTCGATCGCCGCTGCGTCGGGCCAGTCGGCCTCGACTGCGACGATGGTGAAGCCGTGCTTCTCGATGAGCCTGCGGGTGATCGCCGCGCGGGCCCGGTAGAACTCCGACGTGCCGTGGCTCGCTTCACCGAGCAGGACGACGCGCCGGTCGCCAAACCGGTCGAACAATTCGCCGAATGCCGGATCGTCGAAATCCGGCAGCGGTTCGGCCGCCGCCGCGATCATCTCCGGCAGGCTGCGCGTGCGCGCCCGTCCGGACGGACGATTCGCGATACGGTTGCCGCTCTCGGGCCAGCCCTGCTCGCCGATGAGGGGGACAAACCGCACGCCGCCGAAATCCTCCTCGCTGTAAGTTGCAGCGCCGGTTCGGGTGACCTTGAGAAGGCGCTGATCATGCGGTTCGTCGCCGACCGGGATGACGAGCCTGCCGCCGACGTCGAGCTGTTCCTGAAGGGCAAGCGGCGCACCGGGTCCGCCGGCGGCGACCAGAATAGCGTCGAAGGGCGCTGCGTCGGGCCAGCCTTTGGTGCCATCGCCGGTGCGGACTTCGATATTGTCATAGCCAAGCTCCTCGAACCGCTGTCTCGCCGTTTCGGCCAACCCAGCGTGGCGTTCGATCGTGTAGACGCGTTCGATGATGCGGCTCATCACGGCAGCCGCGTAGCCTGAGCCGGTGCCAACCTCCAGGACATGGTCGCCCGGTCCGATCTTTGCCATCTCGATCATCAAGGCGACGATGTAGGGCTGCGATATCGTTTGACCCTCCGCGATCGGCAGCGGCCCATCCTCGTAGGCGAATTCTTCAAAGCCGGGTGCGACGAAAGCCTCGCGCGGAACCTCACGCATCGCTGCCAGCACCTCGCGATCATGGATGCCACGGCGGCTGAGCTGGACTTCGACCATTCGGTCGCGTGCATCGGGAAGATCGAGCATCTTTTGCTCCTCTTTCGGGCTGGCGGGCCTCCGCACTGATTGTCCCCCAATCGCGCCCAACGGCTTCCCGGCGACAATCCCTCGATCGGCGGCGCTCGCCTCGGCAGCGATTGATCTCGTTTCGGCGGCTCGTCTCCTTAACCGTTGGCGAGCTTCCAGGTTCCTGCAAAAGAGCGATTGGCGGGCGCAAATGGCGGCTCCAGCCAAACTTATTTCCGTGAAAATCCTTTCTCCGGGGCGATCTCACTCCAGATATCGACGAGCGAACGCATCCTGGAGACGTTTCGATGAACGACGAGGCTCGGACCACCGCGCAGCCAACAGGCCTTGATCAGGTTAATCTCATGGACCGCTATTGGCGCGCCGCGAACTACATTTCGGTTGGCCAGATCTACCTGCTCGACAATCCGCTGCTGCGCGAGCCGCTGAAGGCCGAACACGTCAAGCCGCGGCTGCTCGGCCATTGGGGCACGACACCTGGCCTCAACTTCATCTATGTCCACCTGAACCGCATCATCCGTGAACGCGGTCTCAACGTTCTATTTATCTGCGGCCCAGGTCATGGCGGCCCGGCGATGGTCGCGAATACGTGGCTCGAGGGCACCTACAGCGAGATCTATCCCGAAATCGGCCAGGGCGAAGACGGTCTGAGGAAACTCTTCCGGCAATTCTCCTTCCCTGGCGGGGTGCCAAGCCACGCCGCTCCGGAAACGCCCGGCTCGATCCATGAAGGCGGAGAACTGGGATATGCGCTGGTCCATGCTTTCGGCGCGGTTTTCGACAATCCCGATCTGGTGGTCGCCTGCGTCGTTGGCGACGGCGAAGCGGAAACCGGTCCGCTCGCGGCGGCATGGCACTCCAACAAGTTCCTCAACCCGGCATCCGACGGCGCCGTGCTGCCGATCCTGCATCTCAACGGCTACAAGATCGCCAACCCGACGATCCTTGCCCGCATGGATGACGTGGAATTGCGAAGCCTGTTCGCCGGCTATGGCTACGAACCATTTTTCGTCGAAGGTCACGAGCCAGTTCCCATGCATCGAATGATGGCCACGAAGCTGAACACCGCGTTCGACAGAATCCGCTCCATCCAGAAGCGAGCCCGTGCTTCGGGCTGGCAGGACGAGCGTCTGCTATGGCCGATGATCGTGCTGCGCAGCCCGAAGGGGTGGACCGGACCGAAGGAGGTCGATGGCAAGAAGGTCGAGGATTTCTGGCGCTCGCATCAAGTTCCGGTATCGAACGCGCGCGGCAGCGAGGCGCACCGCAAGATCCTCGAAGACTGGATGCGGAGCTACGAACCGGAAAAGCTGTTCGACAACAGCGGGCATCTGCTTCCAGAGCTGGCGGCGCTTGCGCCAACCGGGTCCAAGCGCATGGGCGCAACCCCATACGCCAATGGCGGATTGCTGAAGCGCGACCTCGTGCTTCCCGATTGGAAAAGCCTGGCGCTCGATGTACCGCGTCCGGGAGGTGCCACAGCCGAGGCGACGCGGGTTCTCGGAAGCTATCTCCGCGACGTCATACGCCTGAATGCGGAGGCCAGGAATTTCCGGCTGATGGGACCGGATGAGACGTCCTCCAACCGCCTTGACGACGTCTTCGAGGTTACGGATCGGGTCTGGATGCAGCGGATTGAGCCCTATGACGTACAGCTTTCCCGTAACGGCCGTGTCATGGAGGTGCTCAGCGAGCATCTCTGCCAGGGTTGGCTGGAGGGCTATCTGCTGACCGGCCGCCATGGCCTGTTCTCCTGTTACGAGGCGTTCATCCACATCGTCGATTCCATGGTCAACCAGCATGCGAAATGGCTGAAGACATCCCGCGAGCTTGCCTGGCGCAAGCCGATCGCTTCACTCAATTATCTGCTGACCTCCCATGTCTGGCGGCAGGATCACAACGGCTTCAGCCACCAGGATCCGGGTTTTGCCGATCTCGTCGCCAACAAGAAGGCCGATACGGTCAGGCTCTATTTCCCGCCGGATGCCAACACGCTGCTCTGGATCACCGAGCATTGCCTGAAAACCTACAACCGCATCAACGTGATCACCGCCGGCAAGCAGCCAGCGCCGCAATGGCTGTCCGTCGAAGACGCAGAAGCGCACTGCAGGGCGGGGGCGGGGACCTGGGAATGGGCCGGGACGGTTGCCAAGGGCGAGGATCCGGATGTGGTGATGGCCTGCGCCGGCGACGTGCCGACACTGGAGACGCTCGCTGCCACCGACATTTTGCGTTCGGCGCTTCCGGACCTGAAGATTCGGGTCGTCAACGTGGTCGACCTGATGACGCTGCAGTCGAATTCAGAGCATCCGCATGGCCTCGCCGATGAGGATTTCGACGCGCTGTTCACAAAAACCAAGCCGGTCATCTTCGCCTATCACGGCTACCCCTATCTTATCCACCGCCTGACCTACCGACGCGCCAATCATGACAACATGCACGTCCATGGTTTTCGCGAAGAAGGCACCACCACGACGCCCTTCGACATGGTCGTGCTCAATGAACTCGACCGTTTCCACCTGGCGCTCGCCGCGATCGAACACGTGCCAGGTCTCGCCGAACAGGCGAAAGGCCTTGCCGCCGAACTTCAAGCGAAGCTTATGGAGCACAAGGCCTATGTCCGCGAATACGGCGAAGACATGCCCGAGATTCAGACATGGAACTGGCCTGAGAACAGTTCGACGAAGGTTGCCGATTGATGCGACACGCAATTCTTGCACTGAACGCCGGCTCCTCCAGTATCAAGTTCGGACTATATGACCTTGAACCGTCCGCAGAACTGCAACTCGTCTCGCGTGGTGCGCTGGATCTGGGCGATGCGCCGAGGCTCAGCGCGAAGGCGGCCGACGGATCACTACAGTGTGATCGGCCGCTTGCCGGAGATGCGCGCAACGCGGGCATCGACGGGTTGCTCGGCTGGATCGAGAGCGAACTTGGCGGCAGGAAACTGGTCTCCGCCGGTCACCGCATCGTGCATGGCGGGCGCGAGTTCGTCGAACCCGTCCGTCTGACGCCGGACGTAATCGACGCCTTGGACAGGCTGACGCCGCTTGCTCCGCTGCACCAGCCCCGCAGTCTCGCGCCGATCCGCACACTTGCCGCGCTGCGGCCGAACCTGCCGCAGGTCGGATGCTTCGACACAGCCTTCCATCAGACGATCGGTCCGATCGTGAGCCGCTTCGCGCTGCCGCGTAGATACGATGAGGACGGAATCCGCCGCTACGGGTTTCATGGTCTTTCCTACGAATACATCGCCGGGCGGCTCAAGGCTATATCGCCCGCGCTTGCAACGAAGCGGACGATCGTCGCCCATCTCGGCAACGGAGCGAGCCTGTGCGCCATGCGCGACGGAAGAAGCGTCGATACGACGATGGGCTTTTCCGCGCTCGACGGTCTGGTCATGGGCACGCGTTGCGGCGCCATCGATCCGGGCGTGCTTTTATACTTCATCCTGGAAAGAAGCATCGCGGCGGAGGCTCTGCAGCACATGCTCTATGAGGAATCCGGACTGCTGGGAATATCCGGCATCTCGGGCGACTTGCGCACGCTGGAAGCGAGCGACGACCCCCACGCCCGCGAAGCGGTAGACCTTTTTGCTTTCCGGGCCGCAAGGGAGGCTGCTGCGCTCGCCAATACGTTGGGCGGCCTCGAATGCCTCGTGTTCACCGCCGGCATTGGAGAGCGCTCGGCGCCGGTCCGCAAGGCAATATGCGAAAGGCTTCATTGGCTTGGCGTGGCGATCGACGAGCCAGCCAATGCCGCCCATGCCGAGATCATAAGTCGACCGGACAGCAAGGTCGAAATACGCGTCGTCGCGACCGACGAGGAAGGCATCATCGCTCGCCACACGCGCGTGCAGGGGAATGCTTGATAACACGATCAACGGTGCGGTTTTCCAAGACAAGGAACCCTGCGCGCCCGCGACCGTTCACCTGTCTGATATCAAAGGAGAGATCCAATGGCCGAAACCGATAACACCGCAGGCGCCTCAAAGGCGGCAAACGAAGCCCAGGAAGCGATGAAGAAACAGATCGCTGAGCTTCGCCGCGAGATCACCAAAATAAATCGAACCCTTTCCGACCGCGCCGAGGAGGCACAGGGCTGGTACGACAGCGCCGCCGACCGGGCGTCACGCGCCGCCCGGCAACTGCGTGGCCAGGCACACACCGTGTCTGAAACCGTCCAACAGAACCCAGGCACAATCTCTTCGGCGATGGTGCTTGGCGGCGTGCTCGGTGTTCTCTTGGGAATCGTGATTGCAAAGAGTTCCGAGCCTGAACGGCGGTGGTTCTAGAGCATTTTGCAGCCAAACGGCTTCGTTTGGCGTCCGACAAAATGCGTAAAGCAAGGAGTTAGAGCGCGGTTTGGCGCTCTAGGGACAGATCACCACCCTGCGATGCCCAGCCTAGCGGCACTCAAGCATGGCTTTTTCGCTGTCAGCATCCGCTACAACGACCGTCACCAACCCGGCCCGCCCCGCTCGTCGAAACCTCCAAGCTTAATAGTTCCGATCCACTGGCCTACTTGACCGCAACACTCACGTCGCAGCAGCTTATTGCATCGTCGTAAGCGCGTCGAAGGAGCTTTAGTCCTCTGTGGATTTGGCTCTCGGCAAGACTTGCGTATCCCATCACCAGACCGAGGCACCTCCGATCCAATGTCTGATCGAAATAATGAGGTGATATGGAGTAGATGCCGACTCCGAGCGAGGCGGCTCTCTCGATGAATGATGTCGCCATCGAGGGCGGCATGTCGCGGAACCAGACGACGACGTGCAGACCGGCCTCCGCGCCTTCGACCCAAACGAGATCTCGGAATTCAGCGTGCAGAGCGTCGAGGAGCGCTGCACGTCGGCGGGCATTTTGACGACGGGCCTTGCGCACGTGGCTTTCGTAGACGCCGGATTCCACCAGGGTCGCAAGCGTCTCCTGTTCGAGGATGGGGGCATGCCTGTCCGTCAGGCGCTTGGCCTGGGCAAAAACCTCCTGCAACTCTCGCGGAATGACGAGGTAGCCGATCCGCAGCGTCGGCGACAGTGTCTTCGAGACCGTACCGATATAGATGACGTTCGACGCGCCTCCGAGCGCGCGAAGCGGCGGGATCGGGTTCATGTCGAATCGATATTCGCTGTCGTAGTCGTCCTCGATGATGTAGGCCCTCTTCTCTTGCGCCCATCTTAGCAGTTGCTGGCGTCGCCCCATGGACATCACGCTTCCCAAGGGAAACTGATGTGAAGGCGTGACGTAAGCCAGCCGCGCGCCAACATCCGCCAACAAGTCCGCTCTGATGCCTTCGGCGTCGACCTCCACCGGAGCGGCGATGGCTCCTGTCATCTCGAAGACGCTCCGTGCCATCGGGTAGCAGGGCTCTTCGATGGCGAACCCGTCGCCCTCATCGAGAAGGAGCCGGGCGCAGAGATCTAGTCCCTGCTGAGAGCCGTTGACGATGACGATCTCGCCCACCTCGCACCTGATGCTCCGCGCTCGCCATAGATAACCCTGCAGGGCGGTACGCAGGCGGATCAAGCCACAGGGCTCGCCATAGGATAACTTGGGCGGCCGTCCCCGCGCAGCATCGTTCATCGCCTTCCGCCAGGCAAGGGTCGGGAAGTCAAAGGCCGACATGTCGCCGTAGCGGAAGTCGGCGACGAGCTTCTCCGACGAAGTCCGCATCGGAATGGCTCGGGATCGAAGCCTTTCCCCGAAAGCGGAGAGGCTGTGTGGCTCTGCGGCTGTATGAAGGACTTCTTTCGGCTCGCTATGCGCGATCTTGATGGCCACCCGTGGCCGAGCGCCATGTCGAATGACCACGAACCCCTCGGCGGCGAGCTGTTCGTAAGCGGACGTCACAGTCGTTCGTGAGACGCCAAGCTCGACCGCCAGTGCACGAGCCGACGGAAGCACGTCTCCGCGGCCGTATATCTCCGCCACGATCTGTTCCCGCAGGTTCTCATAGATCCCGCGCGCGCCCAGTCCCGACGACGAATTCTGCTTGCGGCGTGGCAACTGGACCATCGTGATTACCCAAATGAAGACGTTTCGTTGATCCAGACATTACCGGGAGAACTCAGTCAGGCAAAGGCCTGAGGGCAACTGGACCAGCACTTTTTATTCAAAACTGGTTCTAGGCCAGGGCCAGTTGTGCGGGTATTGAGGACGCCAGTTTGCACCTCCCGAGAAGTAAAATGCTGGCCGACCAATTAATCATCGTCTTTACCGCCTACGTCATCGCTGCCGGTAGTCCCGGCCCGAGCAATATGCGCATCATGGCCGTCGCCATGAACGACGGCCGCAGGGCGGCGCTGGCAATCGCGTCTGGCGTAGTCAGCGGCTCGATCTTTTGGGGCCTGATGGCGGCGACAGGTGTCTCGGCAATCCTCAGCCGTTACGCGCAGGCACTCGTGGTCCTGCAGGTGCTCGGAGGCCTGTATCTTCTCTATCTCGCCTTCAAAGCAGGCAAGGCTGCGCTTTCTTCAGACAAGGATCAGCTTCGCCCGACCAACGAACGGAAGGCGACGGCGGCCACTCTCTACAAGCGCGGACTGCTAATGCATCTCACCAATCCGAAATCGATCCTGGCATGGATCGCACTGATGACGCTGGGGCTCGGCTCTGGGTCGTCGCCGTACACGGTACTCGTGATCCTCGCAGGTTGCGCGGTCCTGAGCGTCACCATCTTCTGCGGCTACGCGATCGTCTTTTCGACCGCTCCCATGATCCGCCTGTATCGGCGGGCGCGGCACTGGATCGAAGGCACGCTGGCGGTATTCTTCGGATTTGCCGGGCTGAAGCTTCTCCTGACCCGCATCTGAAAGGTTCTTTCATGTCTCTCTTCCAAGGCCTTTCGGCATTCCCGATCACCCCGGCGGACCCTTCCGGCAGGCTCGACGCCGCCGCCCTCGCGCGCCTTCTGAAGCACATCGAGGAGGCGAGAGCGGACTCCATCGGACTGCTCGGCAGTACCGGCGCCTACGCTTTCCTCACGCGAGAAGAGCGTCGACGCGCGGTCGAAACGGCGATGGACACGGTCGGCAGCAAAATCCCGGTTATGGTCGGCGTCGGAGCGATCCGGACCAGCGATGCGGTGGACCTTGCCCGTGACGCGAAGGCTGCGGGCGCCGACGGCCTGCTTCTCGCTCCGGTTTCCTATACGCCGCTCGTTGACGACGAGGTCTTCGAACACTTCACCGCAGTCGCCGAGGCGGGACAGCTCCCGCTTTGCATCTACAACAATCCCGGCACAACCAGGTTCACTTTCAGCCTGGACCTCATTTCCCGCTTGTCGAAGGTGGCGAACATCGAAGCCGTGAAGATGCCTTTGCCGTCCGGTGGTGACTTCGCTTCTGAACTCGCCTCCCTCCGGTCTGCGACCGGGTCGGCATTCAAGATCGGCTACAGCGGCGACTGGGGCGGCGCGCCTGCGCTACTCGCCGCGAGCGACGCCTGGTATTCCGTCGTCGCAGGACTTCTGCCGTCACAGGCCCTGGCCCTGACGCGAGCGGCGCAAGCCGGCGACGCTGCGACCGTCGAGCGACTTGACGCCGCATTCGGACCGCTTTGGGCGCTGTTCAAGGAATTCGGCAGTTTCAGGGTGATGTATGTCGTCGCCAGGCTTCTGAACCTTTGCGACGTCGATCCGCCACGCCCCGTCCTCCCGCTGAAGGACCAGGCACGGCAGCGCGTCGCCGCCGCTCTCGACCATCTCGATGCGGTTTTCTCCGCTGGTTCCACAGTTTGTATTGAACTTCGGTAGACAGTCTTTCATCAGGACATTTCCATGCTGAATTCCAACGCCTTCACCGTCTACCTGTTCACGGCATTGCTTCTGGCGATTACGCCGGGTCCGGGCATTTTCTATGTCGCCGCCCGAACCCTTTCCGGCGGCCGCTCGGAAGGAATCGCTTCGAGCCTTGGCAATGGTCTCGGCGGGCTGTTTCATGTCTTAGCTGGCAGTCTTGGCGTCTCGGCGATCGTGCTGGCAAGCGCCGAATTGTTCACGGCACTCAAGGTGGTCGGCGCGCTCTATCTGGTCTGGATGGGATACCGAACCATTCGCCATGCCAGGCTCGACTACAAGTCGCTGGGTCATTCAGAGCCGCCCGTCGGCGCGACGCGGGCCTTCAGGGATGGCGTTCTTGTGGAAACAATGAAGCCGAAGACGGCCGCATTCTTCCTTGCCTTCATTCCCCAGTTTGTCGAGACATCGTCGGATCACGTTGCCTTTCAGTTCGTGATCCTCGGCGCCATCTCGGTTGCTCTTAACACGCTCGCCGATATTGTCGTTGCGTTTGCAGCCGGAAGACTTCGCGATGGCGCGGCGGCTCGTCCGAATCTCATTCGCTATCTTCGTGAAGGCTCGGGCGGCGCTATGATCATGCTTGGATGTGGGCTGCTGCTGGCAAAGCGCCCGGTTGCTTGACCAGATCGGCTGGCCGCACTGCCGCCGAAGGCTCGTTTTGGCGATACAACCAACTGACGGAGAAGAATATGCGGCAAGCGTTGATCGTATGGGGCGGCTGGGATGGACACGAGCCGGAAGAAGGTGCGCGCGTCGTCAAGGCGATGCTCGAAAAAGAAGGGTTTGGCGTGCGCGTCGAAACCACGACCGAGATATTCGCCGATCCCGCGATCGCCGATTTGAGCCTGATCGTCCCGATCTACACGATGGCGAAGCTTGCGAAGAACGAGGAGAGCTCAACCTGACAAAGGCGGTCGAGGGCGGTGTCGGCCTTGGCGGCTATCACGGCGGCATGTGCGATGCCTTTCGTGAAGCCACGGAATACCAATTCATGTGCGGCGGTCAGTGGGTGGCCCACCCGGGCAACATCATCGACTACCGGTTAGACATCACCAGGCGCGACGATCCGATCATGAACGGCATCGATGATTTTTCGTACCGCTCCGAGCAGTACTACATGCATGTAGATCCATCGAACGAGGTGCTGGCAACCACCACCTTCTCCGGCGAGCACGCGTCCTGGATAGAAGGCGTGGTCATGCCGGTCGTCTGGAAGCGCCGGCACGGCAAGGGAAGGGTGTTCTATTCAGCGCTCGGCCATGCCGCCAAGGAGTTCGCGGTGCCGCAGATGCGAACGATATTTCGCCGCGGCCTGGTGTGGGCGGCGCGTTGAGAGCGCCGACGAGGCAAATGCCGAACGCGCCGGGCATCACCGAGCAATGCGGCGCAGGGCCAAGGCGGCGACAGCGGTGCCCGCTGCCAGAAGCGGCAGCCAGGTTTGCGGATCGCCCATGGCATGGAGCGTCAGGCCGCTGAGCAGCAGCCACAGTAGCGGGATCGCAAACAGCAGCGGCGCAAGCTTGCCGCTCGCTACAAGCAGGACGCCGAGCGCTATGATCGCCGTCGGGTCCGGCGCGATGCCGAAGACCTCGGCGCTCGCCCATGGACGCCCGAAGAGCGGCGGCAGGAGGGGATAAACGACGAGGCCAACGACCGCGATCAGCAGCCCGAGCCGCCCTGCTATATCCCACCGGTCGAAGGCGAGGCCGCCGCGCGCGGCACCGCCGATCGCCAGCAGCAGCGCCTGCAGGCCGAAGGCCGGCGCGACATAGGCGATCGCCCAGTTGATCACGGCATAGCGGCTCCACAGGAACGACCAGCCGACGAAGGCAAAGAGCGCGGCGAGGACGAGCGCAATCCACAGACCATCGCCAGGCGGCCGCCGCAGCACGAGCAGGATAATGGCAAGACCGGCGGCGAGCGTCAGGAGATGCAGCGGCCAGAACGCGGCATTGGCCAACTCGAACATGCGCCAGTAGACGCGCGGCGAGAAGAGCAGGAACTCCTCCAGCCGGTAGGTCCACCATTCCGACATCTAAGCAGGTTCCGCAAAAGTGTCTCACGGTTTTGCGACAAGAACCTGCGACAAACAACAAAATCTAAGCAGGCATTCGTGGGCCAGCCCACGAATGCCTGCTTAGTCTAGAGGTTCCGGACGTAGGCCGCCATCTGATCGCGCATGGCCGCGTCGGGGAGGGGACCGGTCGCCGCCATCAGGTTCTCACGCATGTGGTCGACGCGGGTGGTGGCGGGGATGGCGACAGTGACGGAGGGATGCGAAACGATGAATTTCAGTATGAACTGGGCCCAGGTCCCGGCACCGATCTCGCCCGCCCAGTCCGGTAGCGTCTCGCCTTGGAGCTGGCGCGTCAGCGCGCCTTGGCGAAACGGCCGGTTGACGATGACGGCCATGCCGCGCTCGGCCGCCAGCGGCAGGAGCCGTTCCTCCGCTTCCCGGTCGACGACGTTATAGGTGAGCTGCACGAAGTCGAGCGGATGCGCGCGCACGATTTGTTCGAACAGGTCGTGCCGCCGTCCTTCGGACGTCGTGATGCCGACATAGCGGATCCGCCCGTCCGCCTTCATGGCGAACAGGGTTTCGAGATGCGTCTCCCACGCGACGAGGTTGTGGACCTGAACGAGGTCGAAGCGCGGCACACCCCAGAAGCGGCGCGACTGCTCGATCTGCGCGGGTCCGTCGGCGCCGGAGGAGGTCCAGACCTTCTCGGCGGAAAACAGTGCTTCAGGCCGGCCGAGCTTCTCGAGGCCATAGCCGATCACGGGCTGCGAAGAGCCGTACATGGGCGAGGAATCGATCATGCGGCCGCCTGCCGCGAAGAAGGCCGCGATCACCTCGGCGCACTCGTCGCGCAGCACCGGATCGTCGCCGACATTGAAGGTGATCCAAGTGCCCAGGCCCACTGCGGGAAGCATCTCTCCCGAGGAGGGCACGGCCCGCATCACCGGCGCAGGCGGCGCGCCGAGCGCGGTTCCCGGCAACGCCAGAGCCGCTCCGGAAGCGGCGGCAGCCTTCACGAATCTCCTGCGGGTAATGATCATCGTCTGCCGTCCCTGTACTCCCGATTCCCTGTACTCCCGACTGCTTGTACTCCCGACCACAAGAATGGTTCCGGGCGATCGGCCGTCGCAAGGCCGATCGGCGGGGAGTACGGTCGGTCTCTGCCGACTGTTCCGAACAGAACGAATGGTGCAGGGTCTGGGTTGCGCCAGCCAGCCCGACTACCAGGCGATGGCTCCTGTCCTGACTTGATGGCGCTGGCGGGCATATGCCACGCAGCCGTCGACCGTGCTGACGCAAAGCGCATCGCGGTGGTTCGGCGTGTTGTTGTCGCCGGCGTAGGCAACCTCGGCGACACGGCCATCAACCATTCGGATTTTGCGTGTTGCAATAGCCGCCAGGATCGACATTGAGCGATCCTCCAACCGTCGGGACCGCACCCACGGCCAAAGTTGGAATCACGACGTTGAGATTGCCGCGTTGAACGGTACGCTGATAGGTCCAGATCTGGCTTCCGCCCGCATCGGCGGTGGCAGTCGGAAAGCCGGCGCACATTCGAACGTCCGCCTCGCTGAGACCGACCATCTCTTTGCGGGCTGCCGCCGTTGTGGCGTCTTCCTTTGGGAGGTTCGACGTGTCTGGGGCGACGCAGGAGGACACGATGGAACTGCCGGCCAAGAGAACAACAACAAGGACAAGCGTTCGGATGCGGGAAGATATCATACCGACTGTGGTGATTTGCGCTGAGCCCCGAGATCCTAGTTAGGCAAGCAGACAATTGAGTCAACCTGCACGGCATCACGATGTCGTTTGTCGTGCCGCTCGGCCGACCTTGAGCGGACGGCGCCGATGCGATCGTCGCCGCGATCGAAGCCAGGATGGGCCACGCGCACGCGCCGCTATCGTGCGCGACATAACGATGGTGCGACGCGTCTTTTACAGCACGTCAAGTTTCCGGAAACCCGCAACTGACACGCGACGGGCCGGATAGCTGCTCATGCTCGCCCCGATGAGGTTCGGCGTTTCACGATGTAAAATACGTACTTTCCTGACACTATCGATAAACAAATGCTTTTCAGTCACACAAAATGATGAAATAATGAAATTGAGATCGGGGAAAATTCGATGCGCAACGTCAGCGGACATGGCAAGCGCCTGTCCTATTACGATTTCGGGCACACGACGGTGTACGCGTCCCGCTTCGACCAGCGCTTCCCCTATTGTGCCTATGTGCCGGACGACTATGACGAGGACGGCGACAAGACATATCCGCTGGCGGTGATCGTGCATGGCACCGAACGCGGCATGCTCGTCTACCGGGACGCCTTCGCCGACTTCGCCGAACAGAACGGCGTGATCGTGCTCGTCCCGCTTTTCCCGGCGAATATCTGTTTTCCGGGCGATCTTTCCTCTTACAAGATGCTGCGCCAGGGCGACCTCCACTACGATGCCGTGCTGCTCGATATGGTCGACGAGATGCGCGAGCGCTATCGCATCCGCGGCGACCGCGTGCTGATGTACGGCTTCTCCGGCGGCGGCCATTTCACCCATCGTTTCCTGTTCCTCCATCCCGAACGTTTGCTGGCTGCATCGATCGGTGCGCCGGGCGTCGTGACCCTGCTCGACTTCGATCGCGATTTCTGGGTCGGGGTGCGCGACTTCGAGAGGGTGTTCGGCAAGACCGTCGACCTCGACGCCATGCGCAAGGTCGCCGTGCAGATGGTGATCGGTGGTGACGATCTGCAAACCTGGGAGATCACCATCAAGCCGGAGGATGAATGGTGGATGCCCGGCGCCGATCTCGCCGGCGCGACCCGCAACGACCGGATCAGATCGTTGAAGCGCAGCCTGGAGAGACACGGCGTCGAAGTGCAGTTCGATGTCATGCCTGGCATCGCTCACAACGACCGCGAGCTCATCGCCAAGGTCACGGAGTTCTTTGCGCGGACATTGAATGCCGCGCCCGCCTGAAAAACTGCAGTCAACAAACTGGAGATAAAAAATGGGAACAGGACTGAGAATGGGAAGACGATTGATCCAGGTGCTGGCGGCAATCGCGTTGATGGCGTGTGCATTGCCGGCGATGGCGCAGGAGCAGCCGAAAACCGGCGGCACGCTCAAGGTCCGCATCAACGCGGATATCCGCGCCACCGACGGTCTCAGCCGAGACGCCAACACCGACACGGTGCTGCACCATATCTTTGAGACGCTAGTGGCTTATCGCGCCGATCTCACGGTAGGGCCGGCACTGGCCGAATCCTGGAACGTGTCGGACGACGGCAAGACCTATGCCTTCACGCTTCGCGACGGCGCGGCTTTCCACAATGGCGACGCCGTGACCTCGTCCGACGTCAAATGGAACTGGGATCGCCGCATGGACCCGGCCAACCAGTGGTTCTGCCTTCCGTTCTTCGACGGCAGCCAGGGCCTCAAGGTTGAGCAAGTGGCGACGCCTGATCCACGCACCGTGGTCTTCACGCTCAACGCGCCGAATGCGCTCTTTCTGGCGCAGCTCGCCAATGTCCAGTGCAATGGCTGGGTCGCCAGCCCGAAGAATGTCGGCGCTGACGGCAAATGGATCGCCGATTCCGCCATCGGCAGCGGCCCGTTCAAGCTGAAGGAATGGGTCAAGGGCCAGTATTTGGCGCTCGAACGCTTTGCCGACTACAAGCCGGTGAAGGAGGCGCCGAGCGGCTTTGCCGGCAGCCGTGAGGCCTATGTCGACGAGGTGCGCTTCATGGTTGTTCCCGACACGGCGGCGGCGGAGACCGCGCTGTTTGCCGGCGAGCTCGACGTCCTTCCCGATCTTGAATCAACGCGTGTCGAGGAAGCCAAGTCGCGGGGCATGACGGTGCTGTCGACGCAGGGCCTGTCATGGACGGCGATCCTGTTGCAGACCAAGGATCCGCTGCTGTCGAACGCCAAGATGCGCGCGGCGCTGGCGCATGCCACCGACATCAACCAGATCGCCGCCGCCCGCACCAACGGTGTCGCCACCGGAGATCCCTCGGCCGTCGCCCAGGCGAGCTCGTTCTTCGACGACGAATTCCTCAAATGGCCGGAATACGACCCGGTCAAAGCCAAGGCACTGCTGGACGAGGCCGGCTACAAGGGCGAGCCGATCAAGATCCAGACCAACACGCGTTATCAGGGCATGTATGAGAACGCCGTGCTGCTCCAGGCGATGCTGACGGCCGCGGGCTTCAATGCCCAGCTCGAAGTGCTGGATTGGGCGGCACAGCTCGACAATTACCTTGCCGGAAAATTCCAGATCCAGTCCTTCGGCTATTCGGCTCGTCTCGATCCGTCGCTGATGTATGGCGTCATCCTCGGCGACAAGGCGACCGATCCGACGGCGCAGTGGGACAGCAAGGAGGCCCTCGACCTCTACACGAAGTCGATGGCCACGACCGACCCCGCGCAACGCAAGGCGCTGTTCAAGCAGCTCCATGCCCTCATGGCAAAGGATGTGCCGATCCTTGGCCTCTATTACGAGCCATCCGTCGACGCGGTGTCATCGAAGGTGAAGGGCTATTCGGTATGGCCGGCGGCAAACCCCCGCGTGTGGGGTGTCTGGAAAAGCGAATAGACTGGCGGTTGCCTGTTGCTCGAAAGATCGGAGGCCTGTTGCCTCCGATCTTTCGTTTGATACCTGGTGGTGAAAGCCTGACGCTTGGTACCGGGGCCGTAAACCCGCTCAGGGCGGGAAGGAGAGCTAAACTCAGCAGCTCTCAGACGGCGCGTGTGCGCCAGGAGCGGTCGTTCGACAGCGATCCGAGCAGCAATGGCCGTTGTGCGTGGCCGAAGCGCTTCTGACGTTTAGTATGAGGTGACGGTTGACCGTAGAGGTCTGTGACCTAGCTTTGTGACCTAGCTTAAA
Source organism: Mesorhizobium sp. WSM4813 (assembly GCF_055811555.1). Lineage (NCBI taxonomy): Bacteria > Pseudomonadati > Pseudomonadota > Alphaproteobacteria > Hyphomicrobiales > Phyllobacteriaceae > Mesorhizobium > Mesorhizobium sp. WSM4813. Next base: position 66,054 of record NZ_JBVVQU010000016.1, on the reverse strand, counting down.
GCTCAGGTGGACCGTTCCAGAGCCGGAATGGCGGAATGATACGCACAGCGGGAGAACTCTCGGGACGTTGAGATGCAGAGGTGCAAGTCGGTTTTCAAAGCCTGTGCGCCCTTGGCGGCCGATAATCGGCGGCCACGGCATCTTCAAGTTTCGATTCAAACAAAAGTCATCCGCGCCGGCATGTCTATCAGGGCGCGACCGGCGCTCCGCCATGCAACAACAATTCGAGCACCTGGAGGGACCTCGAAGCCAGTGACAGCTTCGAAAGCGATCAAAGGCTTTAGCCAGCATGAATACGAGGGGCCAAACACCGCTTCACGAACTTGAGAATACACCCAAGACCGCACAGGCACGGCAATGTCAAATCCTCTTGCCGAAATTTACGCAAACAACGCAGATCTCGCCATCCTGGGCGGGATAGCAACATTTGCCTCGGTGGGCCTCTATCTTGTCCTTCGGCGTATCCTTTTCGCGGTGCAACGGCGTCGCCTCAAATCAGATGTGAGCGAAGGCGGATCTGACCTCCCCGAGGAGGTTTCTTGGGATTGGGAAAGCCCGGTCGACCTTGCAACCGAGCCTGCTTCTTCTTCTCAGGTTGCCGTGCCCCCAGACACGGCAGACCTGGATATTCGGCGTCAGGATGCAAATTTCCTTCGGTTCGGGGTGCGAATCGAGTATTTCGACGTGATCTCCGAATCTTGCGAGAGCTCGTCTGCGGCCCAGACCAACGCTTTTGCTTCCGCGACGAACATAGCGCAATCCGGCCGGCTTGCGACATCGATCAGAGAAATCGCTTGCTATGTTCATAGGCAGGTGGCGGCTAATCTTGCCGCCCTAAGCAGTCCAGTATCGAGGGCTCTGAGCCGTATGCCGACACAACTCGCCCTCGCAGAACGTGGGGAGCGAATTTACGGGTCAGCATGGGACCAATTGGGTCATAAGGCTTCCCCACGCAAAGTTGCTCAGTTGGCCAAACCGGCGCATCGCGGTTTGAACGTCACAGCTCGAAGGGGAACGATCAGCCTGGATCCCGACCCGACCATCGCGACGGCCTCCCCTCCTCGCGTTCGCAGGCCGATCGGTCTTGTGCCCCGCTTTGGCGTCGCCGCAATCTGTCTGGCCGTGCCGCTTAGCTATGCGATGACGAGACAAAACTGGATCGAAAGCGCCCCCGCCATTTCGCGGGTCCAGGGCAACGCCAATCCGGGCCTTTCGCGACCCATCGAGCTTCCGGCGGGTGCTGCATTAGATGTGCGTGGGCCAGCCCAGGGAGACGAGCGCACGAGTGTCGAATTGCTCAACCCGGATATCACGGCTGCCCGGGCGCAAGTCGGAGCAGCTGTTGCTCAGGCAGCCGCAGCGAGGGAATTGGCTGGCCAGGAGCACCAGGCAGCGGAAGGCGAGCGCGCCAGGAGCGCCGCTCTGCAGCGAGCGCTGCTCAAGTCGCGCAAGGAGATCGACGCGCTGAGAACAAGCATGGCAGCCGCCGACAACGTACGCCGGGAGCAATTGCGCAACGAGCTCGCGGCAGCCCGCACAGTTGACGCATTGCGGCGCATTGCTGGAGATGCCCGCACGATGCTGCGCGAGGCCACCAACTATGTCTTTACGGAGATGCCCGCTGCTCATCTGGAGCGTCTGCGAGCCGAATGGCGGGCGCGCGATCTATCGCGAGCGCGGGCGAAAATTGAACAGCTTGAGGCACAGGCCGCCGAGGATCGCGCCAAGGCCAAGGCTTCTCTGGCGCAAGCGAGCGGAATGCTCGACGACGAGCGCCGGAAGTCAGAGAACCTTCGTGGCGACCTCGTCGAAGTGAAACTGTCCAATGCCGCGCTCATGGAGCGCGCTTACGCGGCTGAGCAGGAACGGACCGGTGTAGTCACAGCGAAAAAACGAGTGGAGCAGACCGCAGCCGAGACGGAGGGCGCGCTGGCGCGAGAACGCGCTGCAGCAGCGTCGACTCGTGAGGAGCTGAAAAAAGCTCGCCTCGACCGCGACGCGGCTGAACAGGAACGGGCCGAAGCGATGTCAGCGAGAGAGCGTGCCGAGCAGACTGCAACCGAGACGGCACAGGCTCTGGCACGAGAACGTGCTGCAGCAGCGTCGACTCGTGACGAGCTGGAAAAAGCTCGCCTCGAGGGCGTCTCGGCCGAACAGGAACGAGCCAGAGCAGTCTCAGCGAGAGAGCGTGCCGAGCAGACTGCAACCGAGACGGCGCATGCGCTGGCACGAGAGCGCGCTGCAGCAGTCTCGACCCACGAGGATCTCGATAAGGTTCGCCTCGAACGCGCCGCCGCCCGAGCACTTTTGATACAGGTCGACAAGCTGAAGGAGGCTCTGGACAAGCAACGTGAAGCCACTGTTTCTCTTGCCCGCGACCTTGCCGCGGCGCGCGCGGACAATGACAGGCTCAGGGCTGAGCGTCGCAGCGCGCAGATTGAGCGGCCGCTGAAGCCGCGTGCTGGCCGCGCAGCAGCCGCTGCCGGCGGGTTGAAGGTTGTCAGCCAGAAGACTGCACGCAGCAAGGTTCACAACCCGTCGCGGATTGCCCGGGTGCGTTCTCTCACACTTCCCTATTCCCTCAGGCCAAGACACGTGACATTGGAGTGATTTCCAAAACGAATGTGCGTCCACCTATTGAAGGCCCAAGGCCTTGGGAGGCGTTGCCTCGCACCCTCTCACGACGCCGCGGATGAACCACACCCTTCGAATTCATCCTGCTCTCGTCGGCGAGGAGTTCTGCGCGATACGCTATGTCAGCCCGATCACCCTGCCTGTCGCGCTCAATTCGCATCTGATCGGCGCCTGTCGCGTCTCCACGTTGCCTTGCCGTCCATAGTCGATGCTGACCTCAACGGGGGCCGAGATCGTATCCGGGCTCAACCGACGTATAGAACCTGCGCTGCTGACGCGCACACTGGTCGCGCCAAACGGGACGGCGGCCGACTCGATTGCATCATGGCAGGCGCGAACGACTTCATCCGGGACGCCCGGCAGCGCCTTGATTGGACTGACCATCGATAGACTGTTGCTGGCGCTGGGAGGCTGGAGGTTGGCCGGGAGGTCGAGCGACCGTCCAGCCCCTGCGGACCGGGCGACACTGACGGCAGTGGCGGCCGTAGTTGCCGTCATTGCCGCCGCAGTGGTGCTGGTCTCATCGTCGTCCACCGGTGAACTACTGCTGGAGGGAACGCCGCCAGGTCCTTTGCGCGCGCCGCCTTTGCGGCCTTCACCGTGATGGCTACCAGCGCTATTGCCTCCGCCACCGTGGCTGCCAGCGCTATTGCCTCCGCCACCATGGTTGCCACCGCTATTGCCTCCGCCGCGCTCGCCGCCGGCGGCAGCTCCTGCGCAAGCTACTGCGATCGAGCAAACGAATGCGAAATATGCCCAGCTGGATTCAGAGGATTGACGCACGACCACCTCCATAAAGCGCGTCGGTCGAACCGTCTTTCCGCGGCATGCAGTCAGGACGGCGCAACCGCCGGCGCCCCAGGCAAACTCGCGATTAAGGCGCCCACGGGAGGTAACTAGGGGATGAATCCGGTGTATCAAGGACGCGGTGCGTAGTGGCCGGCATCAGCCGCGAGTTCGGCAATAACGCATAAGCCGCCATCGAACTTACGGCCCATCTCACCCCTCAGCCGCCGCAACGTGCCGCCCTCCGGCATCGAAAGCTGGGAGAAGGTCAGGCTTCGTTCAGGGTGAGCCTGTCGCCCAGCCTGATCTTGCCCGGCTGCACGATCTGGCAGAGCGCGCCGAAGCCGCCTTCGCCATGGCGCGCTATGGTTTGCAGCACTGCCGGTTCGAAGGCGAGATCGCCCTGCGCCAGCACCGTGAAGGTGCAGCGCGCGCACGGTTCCGAAATCATGATCCGCGCCTCGCCGATCGAAAGCACTTTCCCGATGATCTGCTGCCCGACGAAACCGTCCTGGGAAGCGTCGGTTTCAATCACGATATTGGGCCGGAACCGCCTGGAATCCACTTGCGAGGCATCCGGAAGCAGGCCGGCAAGCCTGTTCATCGAGGCCGACGTGACGATGTGGATGTCGGCGCGCTGATAGCGTGGCGCGATACGATCCTGGGTTTCCGAACCAAGGGGACGTGTGGGTGCAGCGCCGCCGGGAAATCGAGTAAGGCCGAAACCAGCTCGCCTGCGAGGCTGGAGCCGGCATCGATCCAGGAGCCATCGTCCAAGCCGATTTCCGGCCTGTCGCCCCGCAGCCTTGCAAGAAGGTTTGGCAGCGGCCGCCAATGTTTTAGCTTCTCCGGCGCGGCAACAATTCCGTCGCGCCGGTCGACGACGCCCCAGATCCGGTCGCCCGGAATCCCGCCTTCCGCAAGCTGCGTCCCGTCCAGCCGTTCGCCGCCCATCGAACTGACGGGATATCGCCAGATTTCCTTGATGTGGCCGAACGGTGTCATGATGCCGAGCCGAGCCGGGTCGCCGTCATTGCGCCACTGCCTTGCGTGCGCCCGCGCCGTCGACGAAACGGCGATCGATCAGCATCGCCGCATCGAGAAGGGCGCGCGTATAGGCGTGGCGCGGCCGGTCGAAGACGTCGTCGCGGTCGCCGATCTCGACGATCCTTCCGTCCTGCATGACGGCGACCCGGTCGGCAACCTGCTCCACCGCACCCAGATCATGCGAGACGAACAGGCAGGCGAAACCGTAGCGTTCCTGCAACGACCGGATCAGAAGCAGGATCTGCTTCTGCACCGTCATGTCCAGCGCCGAAACCGGCTCGTCAGCAACGACGAAGGCCGGTCGCCTGACGATCGCCCGCGCGATCGCGACGCGCTGGCGCTGGCCGCCCGACAGCTGATGCGGGAAACGTTCGAGAAGGTCGCGCGTCAGCCCGACTTCCTCGATGATCTCATCCATGCGCGCGGTCCGCCGCTTGCGATCCAATTCGGCGTCGAGCTTCAACGGCTCGGTGACGATCTCGGCAATGGACTGGCGAGGGTCGAGTGAGGAATAGGGGTCCTGGAAGACGATCTGCATGTGGCGACGCTGCAATCGAGCATCTGCCGATCGTCCACTCGCAATCGCCTTGCCAAGAAACGAGATCGTTCCACCGGACGGCCTGACGAGGCCGACAATGGCGCGCCCGAGCGTCGTCTTGCCGGAGCCCGACGCGCCGACCAGCGCCAGGGTTTCGCCGCGCCGGATGGTCAGGTCGACGCCGTCGACGGCGCGCTTCGGCGCCGCGCGCGCAAACAGCCTGGGGCGGCCCGGATAGTCGATGACGACATTGCTGATCTTGACCAGGGGCGGGCCGTTGACGGCTCTTCTCGATCCGCCGGCGCTGCGCCTGGGAAGCGCATCCACCAGCCGCCTGGTATAGTCATGCTGCGGTGCATGAAGGACCTGGGTGCTGCTTCCCTGTTCGACCGCCTTGCCTTCGCACATCACCGTCACATTGTTCACATAGTGCGACACCATGCCGAGGTCGTGGCTGATCAGCAGAACGGCGGTTCCATTCTCCCGCGTCAGCTCGACCATCAGGTCGAGCACGTCGCGCTGCCCCAGCGTGTCGAGCGCCGTGGTCGGCTCGTCGGCGATCAGCAGGCGCGGTTTGAGGAGCATGACCGATGCGAGCATGATGCGCTGGCGCATCCCGCCCGAGAATTCGTGCGGATAGGCCGCAAGGCATTTGCCGGGATCCTTGATCTGGATTCTCTCCAGCATCGCCAGCGAGCGATCCTTGATCTCGGCGCGCGACATGGCGCGATGCAGGCGAAGCCCTTCCGCCATCTGCTTGCCGATGGTGACGGCGGGATTGAGCGAGACCATCGGCTCCTGGAAAACCATGCCGATCTGTGCACCGCGTATCTGGCGCAGCGCCTTTGCGGCTAGGCCGGTGAGCTCCCGTCCTTCAAAGCGGATACTGCCGTCCGGGGTCGTGACCAGCGGGGCAGGGAGCAGGTTCAGGATAGAGCGGGCCGCCATCGTCTTGCCCGAACCGGATTCGCCGACCAGCGCCAGCATGTCGCCAGAGGCGAGTTCGAAATTCAGCTCATCGACGATCCGCTTTCCCGATGGCCCGACCGAGATCGACAGGTTACGCACTGAAAGCATCGTGTTGTTGTCTCCGCTCGGCACGAGCATGTTTCCAGCACCTACATTTTCGGGTCGAGCCAGTCGCGAACCGCGTCGCCCAGCATGTTGATGCCGAGCAGCGTGATCGAGATGCAGAGACCCGGCAGGATGATCAGATGCGGCGCCTGGCCGATATAGGGCCGCGCCGTCGACAGCATGTTGCCCCAACTCGGCGCCGGTGGCGGGACGCCCAGCCCCAGAAAGCTCAGCGCGCTTTCCGACAGGATGATCCATCCGAACATGGTGGTGGCAAGCACGATGATCGGAGCAACGCAGTTGGGCAGCACATGCCGCGCCATGGTGATGATCTCGCTGTTGCCCATCACCCGCGAGGCCTCGACATATTCCCGCTCGCGAATGGACATCACGGAAGCCCGCACCACGCGCACCACGATCGGCATGTAGGCAAGGCCGAGCGCAACGATGATGCCCTCGCGGCTGGCGCCGATCACCGCCATCAGGCCGAGCGCCAGGAGCAGGCCAGGGAAGGCGAGGAATGCGTCGTTGACCATCATGATGACGCGATCGACCCAGCCCCGCAGGAAACCGGCGAGAACGCCGAACACGATGCCGAGGACCAATGCGAAGGCGGCCGTCGCAAAAGCGATCCAGGCGCTGGTTCGCGCGCCGCTGGCGAGGCGGCTGAGCACGTCGCGTCCGAACTCGTCAGCGCCGAGCAGGTGCACAGGCGAGGGCCCGCTGAGGCGCAACGGCAAATCGAGCTTGAGCGGATCGTAGGGCGCGATCCACGGACCGAACACGGCCAAAAGGATCAATGCCCCGGTAACGGCGATCCCGAAGATCGCGTTGAATTTCAGACCGGGCCGGCCGAGCGCACGGGCGATCATGCGGTAACCCTCGGATCGAGCAGCGGGTAGATCAGGTCGACGAGAAGATTGACCGCGACATAGATGAAGGCGACGAACAGCATCGATCCCTGAATCACGGGATAGTCGCGGGCATAGATCGCGTCTACCAGCAGCCGGCCGAGGCCGGGAATGGTGAAGACGGTCTCGATGACGACGATGCTGGAAAGCAGGCTGCCGAGCACCAAGCCGATCAGGGTCAAGGTGGGCGCGAAGGCATTCTTGAAAGCGTGGCGCCACATCACCGCGCTTTCCGAAAGCCCCTTCGCCCGCGCATGGGTGATGTATTCCAGGCGCGCCACCTCGATCGTGCTGGCCCTGGCCATGCGCGCAATCGGGCCGGACTCGACGAGCACCAGGGTGACCACGGGCAGGATCACATACAGAGCGGCTTGGGCGAAGTCGCGGCTGAAGGGCACATAGCCGACGACCGGCAGCCAGCCGAGATAGAGGCCGAAGATCAGCATCAGCATCAGCCCCAGCCAGAAACTGGGTATCGAGAGCAGGATGGTCGAGGTGGCGACGACGGTGACGTCGCGGAGGCTGTCCTGCTTCCAGGCAGCCAGCATGCCGGCAGGCACGGCGATCGCCGAGGCGACAAGCACGGCGAGAAAGACGATGGTCGAGGAGACGGCGAAACGGTCGAGGATCAGCGGCAGCACCTCTTGCCCGCTGCCGATCGAGCGTCCGAAATCGCCTGAAAGGACGTTGCCAGCCCAGATCAGATATTGCACCACCACGGGCTGGTCGAGCCCCATCTGATGCCGCATCGCATCGACCTGTCCGGGCTGCGCGAGGTCGCCCAGCATCAGCGTCGCAGGATCGCCCGGGACGAAGCGCATCATCACGAACACCGCGACCGAGACCAGGACGAGTGTCGGTATGGCGCTGGCGATCCGGGTCAGGACAAAGCGGACCATCGTTTCTCCTGTGATATCGAAGGTCTCTCCCGTCCCGGCACTGCCTTCTCCGCCCGCTCGAGGATCTCGTCTTCGATGGTGAGTTCGTAGCGGGTGAATTCGCGGTTCTTGGCCGGCAACGGCGCGATCTCCATGACGCCGGCGGCTGGTTCGAAGACGATCATCGCCACCGTCGCCGAGAGATTGCCGCCTTCCTTCCTGATCTCCGGACGACACACGCTGAACGGCGAAGCGAAGTTGTCGAACAGGGCTTCCTTCAGGTCGTCGATGGTTATGTCTCCATGCCGCGCCGACAGGTGACGGCGCACGCGGTGGTCGCGATAAAGACTGTCCGGCACGTCGCGAAGTCCGGTTTCGCGCAGCTTAGACAACGCCACCGGGCTCTGCCAGTGATTGGCGTGGACGATCATGTCGTTGTCAGGATAGATGACGAAGGCCTCGTCCGGGGCGCATTCGAAATCGACCGTGAACCCTTCGGCGGTGCTCAAGATCATGTTGTTGGAGCCGGATTTCGGCGTCGTCGCCACCACCTTGATGGCATGGGCGAAATGCTGCGCCTCGAGAGCCCGGCGCCGGATGAAGGGAAGCGGAATTCCGATCCCGCGATAGTCGCGGTCCGATTCGAGATAGTTCGCGGTAATGCCGATGCCGGCCGCGTTGAAGCCGCTGCGCGCCAGTCCGCCGGCTTCGGTGAAGGTGAGGAGGTCCGGCCCGTCCGTTCGCCGGATGCGTAACACCACCGAGGTCTCGGCGCACTCAGCCTTCCAATCCCAGTTCTGGCCGTGGATGAGCCTGCCGTGCCGGGTTGCCTCCGGCAGGATCGCCGCGCCCGTGCATCCGTCGGGCTCGTTGTCGGAAATGCCTTTCTCGCGCCGGGCGAGCTGCAGGACTTCGGTACGCGCATTGACCAGGACGATCGAGGACAGGTCGACATTCGCGCCTGACGCAATTCCTTCCATTTCCTCGACGAGATCGGGCGCCCATTGCCGCAAGCGAGGCAGGAAGATGCCGGAGAACCGCCCGACATCGTCCCGCCTGAAGCCGAAACGGTCGAGCTGCGCGGCATAGAGCGCCACCGAAGCGCCGATGCGCCCGCGCGCCTGTTCGCCATAGGCCATGCCGCGCGCTCTCGGCGCTCCATCGATCTCGACAAGCGGAAATGGTGCGACTGTTGTCATCAAGCGGAAGCCTCGAACTGGTGCGAGTTCGGATACTAATGCATTTTGATTGAATGAAAAGCAGTAAAATTCCTAGATTGCCAGTTCGAACTGCGTAGCGCATATCTATAATGCGAACGCCTTAGGAAGTGCATATGAACGAAACGATGATCGACCGGCCGGCACGCAGCGAGGCGGCCAGTCCGCTGCAGATCGATCTGGCGCGGCGGATCCTGGAGCGGATCAGGGATTCGGGCTGGACGGTTGGAACCCGCGTCTCGGTGCCAGACCTTGCCCGCACGTTCGGCGTTTCGCGTTCCCCCGTCAGCGCGGCGCTGGAACTGCTGGTCGCCCAGGGCATTCTCAGTCCCTTCGAGACGAGGGGGCTGCAATTGGCGCGCGATGTCGCCGACCTCGACCCGGAGGATATCCTGCCCAGTTCTCCGCTCGAGGAGCTTTACCGCAGGATGATGCGGGAGCGCGCGCTTGGCCAACTGCCCCAGGAGGTGTCCGAGGCGGAATTGATGCCGCGCTATCAGGTGTCGCGCGGCGTCGTGCGCAAGCTTTTGCTCCGCTTTGCCGCCGAAGGGCTGGTGCAGCGCCTGCCGGGGCATGGCTGGCGGTTCGCCGACACACTTGTCGGCGAGGACGCGTACCGGGAAAGCTATGAATTCCGGATGGCCGTCGAATGCGCGGCGCTGCGGTCGCCCATGTTCAATGCGGATCCCCAGCAGCTGGCGCCGGTCCGGCGCGCTCACGAGCGCATCCTGGCGATCGTGTCGACGGGCAAGACGCTGATCGGCGGCGACGAATGGTTTCGGATCAACGCATCCTTTCACGAAGGACTTGCGGCCTGTTCCGGCAACCGGTTCCTGGCCGATGCGGTGCGTCAGCAGAACAATCTGCGCCGGTTGCAGGAATCGGCGGGTTTCGAGGAACTGCCGGCGGAACGTATCGAGCAATCCTGCCGGGAACATTTGGCCATCCTCGATGCCGTCGAGGCGGGCGAGATCGAATGGGCCGAGGCGCTGCTGCGCCAGCATCTACGGCAGGCCTCGGAGTTCGCTTCGCTGCAGCGCTCGATCTGATGCCTGCCGGCGGCGGCATCGCGCATGCTGGCCACTCGGCCGCGCAATGCCGCGACACCCTCCGGCATCCATGAGGAATTGAGCGATCTGGAACGAGCATCTCCCCGATCGCTTCACGCCAATCCGCTCCGTCAAATGTCGGGGATTGGATGCATTAGGACCGATTTTCAGCGGCGCATCATTTTCATCCGGATTGGGAACGGGAGCTTCGTCGGGAAGTCTATCCGGATCCGGCTCACGCACCGGCTTCGGTTCAGGAAACGGCGGTGGCGTGGGCGCCGGAGTGGGCGTTGGTTCGGGAGTGGGAAGAATGGCCATAGCGTGATTTCTTTCCGCTCGCTGCACTCTGCCTTGGCGGGTCGCTGACGTCGGCCGGATTTTTTGACGCCACCCGTTCCGACCGGTTTCGCTCTACGGGCCGATGCACGCAGAACGACCACGCGTGCCTATAGTTCCGATGGGAACCTCCGATCCCCCACATCAGGCACTCGTGGCAGGACGACGCCGTCAGAAAAGTGATCGAATGGTCCGTGCATCAGGGCCTTGTCGGCGTCGTGGAGCGCCATAATTTCCATTTCAGGGTGGGACGAACTCACCTGCTGAATAGGAGGCGGCCGTGAAGCACCAAACACTTGACCAACTGCATACCGTTGCCGATGTTCACGCTGAAGCAACAGACCTCGTAGCGACCCGAAGCCAGCGTCTCGAACGTTGGGCGAAACTGCTGGAGAAAAATCCCGATCGGCGTCTCGAAGCGCTGACGGGCACCGAATACAAGTCCCCTGAGATACGCGAAAAAATGCGTTACAACGACTCGCCTCTCACGGTTGCCTTCGAGGATCCGATCTTTCGTGCGCAAGGCTTGAGAGACGACACCTACGGTGAAGCCAGGCGCTTCTTCGAACTGACCGACTGGCAGTTGCACGAAATCGTCTGCCATTGCCATGTCGGCGCCACGATACGAGCGCGATGGGCTGCCTCTCGCGTCCGTGCGGCAATGTCCGAGAGGTTCGGTTTCTTCGCCTGGCTGCGAGGAACATTCATGCATTGACGCTACGGACATTCACGATGCCGGCATTCACGCTAGGGGCCGGCATGTTCGGGTGATGGAGGCGGCGAAAGCGATCTCCACGCCTCGTATCAGCGGTCGTTGATGTGCGGATATGTCGTTCTGCGGCAATCCGCCATCGGCGAGGGTCGATACAATGGCCTCGATACCACAGGCATGGGCTGATTTCAGTCGGCGGGCGCCGTGTAGCGGCGATGGACCGCTTCCGCGATGGCGGCACGGCTTTTATGCGGATCGAGACTATCGTCATCCTCGATGACCGCCGCTTCCTCCGCAAGTCCCTGATCCTTGACCTGGTCGCGGAACCAGGCCGAATAGTCACCCGCGCGCAAGTGATGCTCCCAGGTGCGGTCGTCGATTCCCTCGGCGATATGGAGGAACATCATGAGATTTTGCGCTTTCAGGTTGAGCTTGCCGTCCGCGCCGCGGAAATAGAAACTGTTGTCGCCAAGATCGCCCTCGGCATACTTCCGAATATGGCGCTTGCGTTCCTGCCGGGGGCGCTCGATCGAGATCGGCCTTGCAGGATCGGCTGTTGACCGGTTCCAATACAAGACCTTGTTTTCCGGTGGCGGCACGACGCCCTGCGGCACGTCCTCGCCAATTGCGGCGCAGAAGCTTTCGACGACCTTGTCGGCTTCCGGGCCAAGAGCCAGCACCGTGTCGACACCTGCCAGCACGTCCCGCGAAACCAGATCGGGATGAACTGTGACCAGAATGGTCGCCGAAAGGCTCTTTGGAAGCGCAAAGAATGTGCCATCGCGCGCATGCGGCAACATATGGTGTGCCTCGTCGATGATCAGCCAATGCGGGCGTCCGGTGCGGGCGCGAAGCGCGGCAAGCTCCGGCAGCAGCTTGGCGAAGGCGTTTGGCCGCTCCGCGGTCTTGATCCCGAGCATGTTGACGGCGACATTGTTGGACGGCTTCGACAAAAGGTCGAAGATTTCGCGCGAGCTCGGCGGGCTTTTGGCGTCGCCAACCACCAGTACGTCCTCCAGTTCCTCGTAGTCGCCCTCCGGGTCGAGGACGCAAAACTGGAAGCCTTGCTCGACAAAGCGTTCGGTCAGGGCGGTGGCGAGGGTGGATTTCCCGATCCCCGACGTGCCGGCCAGCAGCACGCCGCCGCCGCGCGGTGAAAGGTGCATCACCGTGCCCGATCCGTCGTCCGCGCCAATCTCAATGCGTTGCCGCGCCGTGTCCAGCAAGGCGGCGTCATGCGAGATGAGGCCCTCGATCAACTCCCTCACGCCCGCGCCGCGGGCACCATTCGTCACGTGGCCCGCCGTCTCCCGTACCTTCGGCAGTGCGTTGGCGACTGCAACTCCGAAGCCGACGGCGCGCAGAAAGGCATGGTCGTTCTCCGCATCGCCGATGCCGACGACATTGTGGGCGGACAACCCCAGATCCTCGAGGGCAGCCGCAAGACCGGTCGCCTTGTTGACCCCGCTTGGCAGCACCATGACGGCACCTTTGTTGAAGATGATCTCCAGTTCCAGGCCAAGGTCTTTGATCACTTCCAGCACGATGGTCTCATTAGGCTCCCTGGTGGCGACGACGGAACGTCCCATCGACAGGGGCGCGATCTTGCGCATCATCAGCCTGTCGACGAATTCCGCCGGAGGCGCAGGCGCCAGGATGCGCTCCTCCTTCGAAGCTGGCGTGTAAACGAGCGCGCCATTTTCGGCGACGACTTTGTCGAAAATGCCAAGCTCCGGGAAAACGCTTTCGAGATCGGCAAGCTCGCGACCGGTGACCATTATCAACTTGCGGCCGGTTTCCTTCAGCCGCCCGAGCGCGGCACGGGTCGCATCGGAAACGATCCCGTTTTCCGCGAGTGTGCCGTCGTAGTCAGTGGCTAGTGCAAGAACATACATTGAACTGTCCGTCGGTAGTCCGAAGCTGACCCGAGAAGCTGTCTCGCCGAACTGAGCGGGAAGCCATCTGCTGCGGTGACTTTGTCTTGGCTGATCGGTTCAAACGGCGCTGGCTGCCGATTGTTCCCGGGAAGGCAAGAGTTGCTGAGGCCTGGCTTTTGCTTAAGCATCGGTTTTTCCCAACCCGGTACGCGCTTGCTAGCCGACAATCCTGAATCCGTTCGGCTCCTGGCCGGGATCGACGTCTTGGGATGTCACGCTGGAGACCGACGCTCCGATCGGTCCTTTCCAGAACCGGTTCATCATGGTCGAAATTGCGCGCTCGGGTCCGACGATCAGTGCCGTTACGGATCCGTCCTCCTCATTGCGAACCCATCCGGACAGACCGAGCCTCTCGGCCTCGGTCCGTGTCCACACGCGAAACGAGACGCCTTGCACCCTTCCACTCAGCCTGACACGTACCGCTTTGCGTCCGTCCTCCATGATCACCTCCGTGCAGCTGTTTGTTCACACCTTCAATCACCAGCTGCGAAAAAGGCTCCGCCTTGTCGGCAACGGAACCATGCGGCGGCGGCTTTGTTTAAAGACGGACAGCTGCAGGTTGCTGGGGGCCTCGGAGCCACGATTCCATGACCAACGATTCTCCAAAGGGAGGCGCCATTCCGGCATCCGTTCCGACGATCGACGCAAAAGCGGCGCCGACGCTTCAGCACGCCGAGGCCGAGGTCTTCTACACCGAGGCGATCCGCGAGCTTGCCGCGACGGACATTCCCTTTCTTGTCGCCGGCACCTACGCGGTGAGCGCCTACACCGGCGTCACGCGCCAGACGAAGGATCTCGACATTTTCTGCAAGGCCGGCGATTACGCCCGCATTCTCGCTCATTTCAAGCAGGCCGGTTATGCGGTCGAGATATTGGATGACCGGTGGCTCGGCAAGGTCTTCAAGGGCACGCATTTTTTTGACGTCATATTCGCCTCGGCGAACGGAACCATGCCTGTCAGCGACCAGTGGCTGGAGCACGCAAGGCAGATCGATTTGCTGGGTAGTCGGGTGCGGATCGTAGGTCCGACCGAGCTTATCTGGTCCAAGTGCTTCATCCAGGACCGAGGCCGCCACGACGGCGCCGACGTCGCTCATACAATCCTCAAGGCGCAGGATCAAATCGATTGGCACCGGCTGCTTTCCTACCTCGAAGTTCATTGGGAGGTGCTGTTGATGCAGCTTCTGAATTTCCGATGGATCTATCCGAGCGAGCGCGATCATGTACCGGCCTGGCTGCTCGACGAATTGCTTGACCGTCTCGCCAAGCAGAGGGAACTGCCCACGCCCCGAATGAAGATTTGCCGCGGACGACTGCTTTCGCCGACCGACTACGAGATCGACGTCAAGGAATGGGGCTTTGCCGGCGTCGGTGGAACAGGAGAATTTCGTGATGGCTGAGAAGGGCACAACCGCCAAGGCAAGGGTTGGGAACGGCGACACCGTGAGGATTGCGGCTGTCGGCGACCTGCATGTGAAGGAAGACGCCGAGACCTCTTGTCGTGATCTCTTCGGCGAGGTCTCGCGCGAAGCGGACGTCCTCGTTCTCACCGGCGACCTCACCAATCTCGGCAAGCCCCGCGAGGCCGAAATCCTTGCGGAAGATTTGCGCGCCTGCGCAATCCCAGTCGTCGCCGTGCTCGGCAACCATGACTATGAATCCGGCGCGGTCGAGGACGTCGCCCACATCCTTCGGCAGGCAGGCGTCCATCTTCTCGACGGCCAGACGACGGAAATCAAGGAGGTCGGCTTTGTCGGCGTGAAGGGTTTCATTGGCGGTTTTGGATCACGCATGCTCGGCTCCTTCGGCGAGCCCGCGATCAAGGCGATGGTCGCCGAAAGCGTCAGCGAGTCGATGCGGCTCGAAAACGCAATGCGGCAGGTTCGCACCAATCGTACGCTTGTCGTCCTGCACTACGCTCCGGTGGTCGAGACAGTCGCTGGCGAGCCATTGGAGATTTTTCCGTTCCTGGGCTCGTCGCGCCTGGCGGAGACGATCGATCGGTTCAAGGTCAGCGCCGTGGTGCATGGCCACGCGCATCGCGGTGCCTATGAAGGTCGCACGCCCGGCGGCGCCCCGGTATATAACGTCGCCATGCACGTGGCGAAGCCAACCGGCCGTCCCTACGCCTTGCTCGAAATCTGAAGCACCCTGTGGGTGGTCAGCGGTCGATCTCGCCGAACACGATATCGAGCGACCCGATGATCGCAGCGACATCGGCGATCATGTGCCCCCGCGACAGAAAATCCATTGCTTGCAAATGGGCAAAGGACGGCGCCCGGATCTTGCATCGATACGGAGTATTGCTGCCATTCGAAACCAGATAGACGCCGAACTCGCCCTTCGGCGCCTCTACCGCGGCGTAGACCTCTCCTTGGGGCACGCGAATACCCTCGGTGTAGAGTTTGAAATGGTGGATCGTCGCTTCCATTGAGCGTTTCATCGTCGCCCGCGGCGGCGGCGTGATCTTCTGGTTCGGGATCGCGACCGGCCCGCGGCCTTCGGGCGATCTCAATTTCTCCACGCATTGCTTCATGATCCGCACCGATTGGCGCATTTCCTCCATGCGGACGAGATAGCGGTCATAGCAGTCCCCGTTCTTGCCGATCGGAATGTCGAAATCCATCTCTGCGTAGCACTCGTATGGCTGCGCCTTGCGCAAGTCCCATGATGCGCCCGACCCGCGCACCATCACGCCGGAGAAGCCCCAGGCCCAGGCGTCGTCCTGCCCGATCACACCGACATCGACATTGCGCTGCTTGAAGATGCGGTTGCCGGTGAGCAATTCGTCGAGATTGTCGCAGACCTTGAGGAAGGGGTCGCAGAATGCCCAGATGTCGTCCAGCAGCTTCGGAGGCAGGT
This sequence comes from Mesorhizobium sp. WSM4813, assembly GCF_055811555.1. Lineage (NCBI taxonomy): Bacteria > Pseudomonadati > Pseudomonadota > Alphaproteobacteria > Hyphomicrobiales > Phyllobacteriaceae > Mesorhizobium > Mesorhizobium sp. WSM4813. The sequence continues at coordinate 50,073 of NZ_JBVVQU010000016.1, read as the reverse complement.
CCTGATGCACGCCGCCGACCCTGAAATAATTCGCATGCATGCGGGCGCCGGAGGCGCGCTCGTAGAAAACCATCAGCTTCTCGCGCTCGGCGAAACCCCAGAGCGGCGGGGTCAGCGCGCCGATATCCATGGCCTGTGTCGTGACGTTGAGGAGATGCGACAAGAGCCGGCCGATTTCGCAAAAGAGAACACGGATGAGCTGTCCGCGCTTCGGCACTGAGATTTCGAGCAGCTTCTCGGCGGCGAGGCAGAACGCATGCTCCTGGTTCATCGGCGCGACGTAGTCGAGCCGGTCGAAATAGGGCAGCGCCTGCAGATAGTTCTTGTACTCGATGAGTTTTTCCGTGCCGCGGTGGAGCAGGCCGATATGGGGATCGGCCCGGTCGACGATCTCGCCGTCCAGTTCCAGCACCAGCCGCAGCACGCCGTGAGCAGAGGGATGCTGCGGCCCGAAGTTGAGAGTGAAGTTGCGAACTGCAGCTTCCACCATGACGCTGCTCCGCTGTACTGGGGTTCTCATGGCCGAAGCCGTGTGCTCCGCTCAGCCACGCCCGGGCCGTCGATCACGTGGTTGTCTGAATGATCAGCGTCAGCATGCCATCGCCGTCGATATTGGCAGCGACGACCTGCGAGGAATCAAGCCCGTTCGCCGCCAGCGCCGTTGCTGCCTGCGGTGACGCATCGATCGAGCTCTGCAGGGTAAGCAGATCTTCAACGCTGGTCTGGGTGATCACGGCCTCGGCTTGTGTTTTGAGTTCGGGAGGCAAATCCTCGAGGGCGACGATCGCAATGCCAGTAAAGTTCTGGTCGGTGAAACCCTGATCCGGTAGCGCTTGATCCGGCAGGGCTTGGTCAGGCGGCGTTTGGTCGGGCAGGGTTGGATCGGGCAGGGCTTCCGGGGCAGGGGGTGCGATTTGGGGAAGCTGCGGGTCGGTAGATTGCGCGTGGATCGGCTGCGCCAGGGCCAATCCCGAAAGGGCGGCAATTGTCGTCAACATGCGCATGATCGGTCCTTCCGTTCTCCGGTTGCTCGGGGAGGATCACTTGGTGACCACACAACCACCGTGCCGGATTATGGTTCCAGGTCCGTCACGGATAAGGCCGTCGGGAGGTCCTGCCACATGCGTCGGGCCGACGCTACGCGACGGAGAATCGATCGATGACCCACAGCCATGTCCCGTCGCCTTGGCGGCGGGCGACCTCGGCGGTTACGGTGCCGTCGGGGAGACGGGTTGACGTGAGTGCCAAATCTCCGCTGACAACAGCCGGGGCCTGATTTCCGGCAGCAAATTTTCGGCCCGTTGCGGTGAGGTCCGCAAAGAGTGCCCGGATCGCTTCGCGGCCCAGCGTCAGTCGCCCCTCACCGCTGTCGACGACGGCGTTGGGTTCAAAAAGCGCGGCCATGCCGTCGATGTCTCCCACCCACTGCCGGGAGATCAGCAGGCGCTCCAAATCCTGGGGATCACGCGCCGGCTCACGGCTTGGTTCATCGGTCATGGCGAGGACTCCTCCGGCATTCTCATGAACTACAGGTTCTTACGAACTGTAGGATCTCATGAGTTGCAGGCTGCCGCAAAAGCCTTGGCGGCTTGGGCGCTGCCCTTGAGGGAAGTGACAGCCATCTAACCCCCGTCATTGAGCCGACGGTTCCGAAGCCTCCGGCGATCGGCTGTGATCGACGGACCCAGGTTCTGCGACCCCGGCTTATGGCTTACGGCGTTTTGGATTACGCTTTTAGCAGCGAGCACGCTCGCGCAGGTCGCCTAGGTTAGCTTGCCTTCGGCGCGAGGCGCTGCGCGACATGGTCGGCGACCGCCAGGCTTGAGGTCAGGCCGGGGCTCTCGATGCCGAACAAATTGACCAGGCCCTCCACGCCGTGGACCGACGCGTCCTGGATGACGAAGTCGGCATTGGCTTCGCCGGGACCGGAGAGCTTCGGCCGGATGCCGCTATAGGCCGGCTGCAGACTGCCATCGGCGAGACCCGGCCAGTATTTGCGGATCTCGTCGTAGAAGCGCTCGCCGCGCGCTGGGTCGACGCGATAGTCGAGTTGATCCGTCCATTCGACATCCGGCCCGAAGCGGGCGACGCCGTCGAGGTCAAGCGTCAGATGGACGCCGAGCCCGCCGGGTTCGGGTATGGGATAGACCAGCCGCGAGAACGACCCCCGGCCGGCGACCGAAAAATAATTGCCCTTGGCATAGCGAAGTTCTGGCACGAACTGCGGGTCGAGCCCGTCAAGCGAGCCGGCAAGTGCCGTGGCACCAAGCCCGGCGGCGTTGACGAAGCGCGCGGTGGCGATTTCAAAGCGCCAGCCGCTGGTGCTGTCGACCGTGTCGAGCACGATGCGCCCACTCTCGATGCGGCCGGCGACGATGCGGGTGTTGAGGCTGAGTAGCGCCCCGTGCTCCTCGGCGTCGCCCAGCAGCGCCAGCATCAGGGCGTGGCTGTCAATGATGCCGGTGGCGGGAGACAGAAGAGCCGCCGTGCATCGCAGCTTCGGCTCCAGCCCGCGCACCTCGGCGGCGGTCAAGGACGTCAGGTCGCCCGCGCCGCAGGCAGAGGCGTTGGCCAGGATGGAAGCGAGCACCGGCTCCTGTCCGGCATCCGTGGCGACGATGAGCTTGCCGCAGCGCGCATGCGGCACCGCCCGCTCCTGGCAATAACGGTAGAGCTTTTCCCGGCCTGCCACGCAGAGCCGGGCCTTCAGCGATCCGGTCGGATAGTAGATGCCGGCATGAATAACCTCGGAATTGCGCGAGCTAATCCCGGCGCCGATGGCGTTCTCGGCTTCGAGGATCAAGGTGTCCATGCCGCGCTGCGCCATCTCGCGCGCGATCGCGAGGCCGACGACGCCGGCGCCGGCAACGATGCAGTCGACATGGTCCACGATCAGGCCACCTCAGGCTTGTTGTTGTGCCTGCTGGTGAGCCGTTCGGGAATCAAGTCCTCGCGACGCGTACAGCCGGCTTCTGCATGTCTCAGTCCATCCGCCAGCCCTTCCGAAAGGGCTTGACACCCTTACAAGAAACAGATGCACCAAACAGCATCAATGCCAGAGGCCGATGCGCGCCGAACGGCGGCAAGGACGCACGTCCCGGCATGCAGGACAGGAACGATCATGGACGGTCGACCGAATTCTCCCGAAGCTCGCGACATCAGCTACCACATGCACGGCTACACCAATGCCCGCAAGCATGAGGAAGCAGGGCCGCTCGTCATCGAGAAAGGCGACGGCATCTATGTCGAGGATCTCGCCGGCAACCGCTATATCGAGGCGATGGCCGGGCTTTGGAGTGTCGCGGTCGGCTTCTCCGAGAAGCGGCTGGTCGACGCGGCGGTGCGCCAGATGTCCAAGCTGCCCTACTATCACGACTTCGGCTCCAAATCGCATTCGCCGCTGATCGATCTCGCCGAGAAACTTGTGGAGATGGCGCCGGTGCGGATGAGCAAGGCGTATTTCACCAATTCCGGCTCCGAGGCCAACGATACGGCCATGAAGATGATCTGGTACCGGTCGAACGCCCTCGGCCAGCCGGCACGCAAGAAGATCATCAGCCGCAATCGCGGCTATCACGGCGTCACCATTGCCTCGGCAAGCCTGACCGGCCTGCCCAACAACCACATTTCCTTCGACCTGCCGATCGCCAATGTGCTGCATACGGCGACGCCGCACCATTGGCGCGAGGGATTGCCAAATGAAAGCGAAGAGCAGTTTTCGAGCCGGCTTGCCGACGATTTGGAAAAGCTGATCCTCGCCGAAGGACCGGAAACCATCGCTGCCTTCTTCGGCGAGCCCATCATGGGCGCCGGCGGCGTCATCGTTCCCCCGGCCGGCTATTGGGAGAAGATTCAGGCGGTCCTGTCGAAATACGACGTCCTGCTCGTCGCCGACGAGGTCATCTGCGGTTTTGGCCGAACCGGCGAAATGTTCGGCTCGCAGACCTTCGGCATTAGGCCAGACATCATGGTGCTGTCGAAGCAGATTTCTTCCTCGTACCTGCCGATCTCAGCCTTGCTGATCAACGAAAAGGTTTTCGAGCCGATTGCCGACGAAAGCAATCGCATCGGCACCTTCGGCCACGGCTTCACAGGCGGCGGTCATCCAGTCGCGGCGGCGGTCGCGTTCGAGAACCTGAAGCTGATCGAGGAACGCGACCTTGTCGGCAATGCGCGCACGGTCGGCGCGCATATGCAGAAGCGGCTGCGCGAGCTCGCTCCGCACCCGCTTGTCGGCGAGGTGCGCGGCGTCGGCCTGATCGCGGCGGTCGAACTGGTTGGCGACAAGGCGGACAAGACGCCGTGGGAGACGGCCGGCGCGCTGGGCGGGCTCGTCAACGGTTTTATGCAGCAGAACGGCGTCATCTCGCGCAACATGGGCGACGCGCTGGCCTTCTGCCCGCCGCTCATCATCACCGAGCCCCAGGTCGATCAGGTGGTAGACGCGTTTGAAAGATCGCTCGAAGCCGCGGTCAAGCAGGTCGGGTCACTGAGCTGATCAGGTCGTCCGAAGGCAGAGGCTGAATGGGCGTTGGTGATTGGCGAAGTCGGCAGCTTCGCTGGCGGCGCCACGCTCGGCAATTGGTCTGAAGCGATTGCCCCGGGATCCTACTTGAACATCCACCGCGCCGGTGCTACGTCCACCCTATCGACAGGGGCGCTCCGTATTGCCGGGGCTGAGATGGAAGGTGCCAAGCCTTCGGTCCCTCAAGCTGATCTGGGTAATGCCAGCGGAGCGAGGCGACTATGTTTTCAGGTGCACAGATTTCCCTGTATCCGATGTGCGACGATTTCGTCGGCGTCATCCTTAGAGCAATTTCGGCGATGGATTCCTATCGGCCGAATTTCCGCATCGAGACCGACGACATCTCGACGCTGATCGTCGGCCCGCCCGAACAGCTTTTCCCGGCCATGCGCGATCTGTTCGCCTCGGCGGCGGCAGGTGGCGCGCATTGCGTGTTGTCGGCGACGGTGTCGCGCGGCTGCCCTGGCGAGCCCGACGATCCGATCTGCACACCGATTTCCGGAAGCAGCCACGGACTGTCTCTGACCGAGCGCATCGGTGCGGCGCGGGCGCATGTCGACAGCGCGAAAAAAAACGGACAACAGGTCGCCGCGCAGTTCTCGCTCTATCCGCTCGGCGAGGGCCATCACATGGACGAGATCTACGGCTGCATCGACTTTCTCAAGACCTCGGGCGTCTTCGACAGATCGAAGAACTTCTGCACGAAGCTGAGCGGTGACGCCGGGCCGGTGTTTGCGACGCTGTCGGAAGCCTTCCTTCGCTTCGGCGCCCCGCAAGGCCATGTCGCGCTCGATCTCACCGTGTCAGCGAACAGCCCGACATCTTGTTAGTGTTGGTTGTCAACGGATTACAGCGAAATCCGAAACGGCATCCGGAACGACCACCAGTTTGCCGACAAAGTCCTTGGCGATGAAATCCGCCTGGGCGCGGTGGAAATCGGAGAGCCTGTAGACACCGCCGACCAGCGGCCGGATGTTCTTCTCCTCGATGTAGTGGACGATGCGGCGGAAATCGTGTCGCGTGCCTTGGCTGGACCCGTGCAGCTGCAACTGCTTGAGATACATGGTGCGCAGATCGAGCTGCACGACCGGGCCAGCAATCGCGCCGGCCGTGGTGTAGCGGCCTTCGGGCCGAAGGATGCGCAAGAGGTCATTGAAGATCGCGCCGCCGACCAAGTCGGCAACCACGTCGATCGGCTGTCCGCCTGCCGCCCCATTTACCGCAGCCGCCAGGTCAGCGACGCCACGGGTGATCACTGCCTCGGCGCCGATGTCGAGCACCGCCTGTTCCTTGCCCTTGCCGACGACGGCATAGGGAATGGCGCCGCGCGCCCGCGCCAGCTGCACGATGCCGGAGCCGACGCCGCCGGAGGCGCCGGTGACCAGCACGCGCTCGCCGGCCTTCAACGCGGCGCGTTCCAGCATCTGTTCGCCGGTGAGATAGGCGCAGCAGAAGGTGGCGAGTTCGACATCGGTCAGATTGGTGTCGACAACATGGGCGTTGTCGGCCGGCACGGCCTGGTACTCGGCATAGCCGCCGTCACGGCCGTGGCCCATATAGTCGATGTCGGCGAGTGAATCGTCGTTGCGGTTGTAGATGGAGAAGTCGACCATCACCCGCTCGCCGATGCGGTCCGGCGAGACACCATCGCCGACGGCGACAATGTGGCCGACCGTGTCGGCGCCCTGGATTCGCGGGAAAGTCAGCGTGTTGCCTTGCCGCCGCCAGGTCGACACGGCGGCTGCGTCTTCTTCCGTGCCATAAGCGCCCTGTCGCACCCAGACGTCGGTGTTGTTCATGCCGCAGGCAGTGACCTTGACCAGCACTTCACCAGGGGCGGGCGACGGCACCTTCACGTCGGTGCGGTAGACGAGCTTTTCCGGTCCGCCGTGACCGGTCAGAAGCACGGCGGCCATGGTGGCGGGGAGGGGTTTGGCTATGGCTTTCATGTCGGTTCTTCAGAGGTTCGCGAACACGCTTTTCACCACATCAGCCGTCTTCGATACGACGATGTCGGCCTCTTCGCGCGTCAGGCAGAGCGGCGGCGCGAAGCCGAGAATGTCGCCTTGCGGCATTGCCCGGCCGATGACGCCGCGCTCGGCAAGGGCGGTCGCGACCTGCGGGCCGATCTTTTGCGAGGCGTCGAAGAACACGCGGTCGTCCCGGTCGGCGACGAATTCGATTGCCGCCAGCATGCCGTCGCCGCGAACCTCGCCGACATTTTTGTGGCCGCCGATGGCTTTCGCCAGTTCAGCGCGGAAATAGGCGCCGGTCTCGCCGGCATTGGTCACCAGGTCCATCTCGTCGATCAGTTCCAGGTTGGCGACGCCGGCGGCAACGCAGATCGGATGCGCCGAATAGGTCCAGCCATGGCCTATGCTGCCGAGCTTGTCGGAACCCTGCACCAGCACCTGCCAGACCTTGTCCGCGACGATGACGCCCGACAGCGGCGCGTAGGCCGAGGTCAGGCCCTTGGCGATGGTGATCAGGTCGGGCTTGATGCCGTAATGGTCGGAGCCGAACATGGTGCCTAGCCGGCCGAAGCCAGTGACGACTTCGTCGGCAACCAGCAGCACGTCGTACTTCCTCAGCACCGCCTGGATCTTTTCCCAGTAGAGAGCGGGCGGCGGCACGATGCCGCCGGTGCCGAGGATCGGCTCACCGATGAAGGCGGCGACCGTGTCCGGGCCCTCAGCCAGGATCATCTCCTCGAGCTTGTCGGCGCAGTATTGCGAGAACTGCTCCTCGCTCAGCGAGCGGTCGGCGCGGCGGAAGTAGTAGGGCGCCTCGGTGTGCAGGATCGGCGCGCGCGGCAGGTCGAACGCGTTGTGGAACAGGTCGAGCCCGGTCAGCGATCCGGTCATGACGCCGGAGCCGTGATAGCCGCGCCAGCGTGAGATGATCTTCTTCTTCTCGGGACGGCCGAGCACGTTGTTGTAGTACCAGATCAGCTTGATGTTGGTTTCGTTGGCGTCGGAACCGGAGAGGCCGAAATAGACCCTCGACATGCCTTGCGGCGCCCGGTCGATGATCATCTTGGAGAGCGTGATCGACGCCTCGGTGCCGTGGCCGACATAGGCATGATAATAGGCGAGGTTCTTGGCTTGGGCGGCGATGGCGTCTGATATCTTCTGGCGGCCATAGCCGACATTGACGCAGTAAAGCCCGGCGAAAGCATCGATGCTCTTGCGCCCGTTGTTGTCCCAGATGGTGACGCCTTCGCCGCCGGCGATGATGCGGGTCGGCGATTCACCCCGTGCATGCGTGCCCATATGGGTCGAAGGATGGAAGAAGTGGTCGCGGTCCCAGGCGGCGAGTTCGTTGGACTGGTCGAGCATTTTTTGACTCCTTAGAGAAAGACGGTCTGACGCGGCTTAAGGTGTGTCGAGATTCAGGTCAGGCCGAGTCGAAAATGGTGGCTTCCGAGAACCGGAGCGGAGCGTACTTTTTCTTACGTGAGCACCGGAAGCGCAGGACGCCGCCATTTGCAGACCGGCATCACCTGAAGGTCGATACACCTTACGCAACGTCCAGGCAGAGATATTTAAGGTCAGTAAAGGCTTCGAGCCCGTGGCGCGAGCCTTCGCGGCCGATGCCGGACTGTTTGACGCCGCCGAACGGGATCGGCGCGCCGGTGATCTTGACGCGGTTGATGGCGACCATACCGTAGTCGAGTGCGCGGCCCATGCGCAATTGGCGGCCGCCGTTCTCGGTGACGACATAGGCGACGAGGCCGTATTCGGTGGCGTTGGCGCGGGCGATGACCTCGTCTTCGCTGTCGAAAGGCGTCACGGCAGCGACCGGACCAAATGTTTCCTCGCGCATGATCAGCGCGTCGTCTCCAACATCGGCCAGCAGGGTCGGCTGGTAGAACAGCGGCCCTGCAGAATCGCGTTTGCCGCCGGTAAGGCAGTGCGCGCCATGGGCGAGCGCATCGGCAACCTGCTCCTCGACCTTCTTGACGCCGCGCTCGTGCATCAAGGGCCCGATGTCGGTGTCATCGGCCAGGCCATTGCCGGTCCGCAACGCCTCGATGCGCATGGCGAAGGTGGCGCAGAAGCGATCGTAAATCGGGCGCTGGACATAGATGCGGTTAGCGGCAAGGCAATCCTGGCCGGAAGTGGCGAATTTGGCATCGACAGCGATAGTCACAGCCTTATCGAGATCGGCATCGGCGAAGACGATCAGCGGTGCATGGCCGCCAAGCTCCATCACCAGCCGCTTCATCGTCGGCGCACTTTGCGCGGCGATAAGCCTGCCGATCTCGGTCGAGCCGGTGAAGCTCATGGCCCGGACGCGAGCGTCTTCGCACATGCGCCCAACGATGGTCGAAGCCTTGCCTGTGACGATGTTGAAGACGCCTGCCGGCAGGCCGGCGCGCTCGCCGAGTTCGGCCAGCGCCAGTGCCGACAGCGGCGTTTCCGACGAAGGGTGCGCGACGATCGTACAGCCGGCTGCGAGCGCGGCGGCCGCCTTGCGGGTCAGCATGGCCGCGGGAAAGTTCCACGGGGTGACGACGCCGACGACGCCGAGCGGTTCGCGCCGCACCATCATCTCGGCGTTTGGCAAATGGCTGGTGACGCTTTCGGCGTTGAGGCGTTTTGCCTCCTCGGCATACCATTCGACGAAGGAGGCGGCGTAGTCGATCTCGCCAAACGCTTCCCTAAGCGGCTTGCCCTGTTCGAGCGTCATCAACAGCGCCAGATCATCCTTGGCAGCGATGATCAGGTCGAACCATTTTCGCAGAATTCTCGCGCGTTCTTGCGGGAGCGCCGCGCGCCACGCGGGAAAGGCACGCGACGCCGCGTCGATCGCCTTGCTCGTCTGCCTGCTATCGAGCGCGGCAACCCAAGCAACGGTAGCGCCTGTGGCAGGATCGGTCACCTCGAAGCTCTCGGCGGCCTCACTCGCAGTCCAGTGGCCGTCGACATAGGCGAGTTCGCGCAGCAGCCGGCGGTCGGCGAGGCGGTCGAGCGCTTCGTGGCGTTGTGGGCGGGCAAAATGCGCGGACATGTTCGAGGTCTCCCGGTTCGGAGTGATACAGGAAGACTATCCGCGTAAAGCAGACAGAGAGGCTGTTTGGGCGCCCGGGCGTAGAGAGATTGTCTCTATTGCATCGCACGGGCAGCCGATCTCTCTAGCGCTAAGACGACGCCGGCAGCAGATCCGCCACCGGCAGGGCGACCTCTTCCTTCACCGTCTTGGTGACGATGTAGGTGAAATAGCGGTCGATGCCGATCTCGCGTTCGAGCAGGGCGTCGACGAACCGTTGGTAGGCGTCGATGTCGCGCGCCATCACTTTCAGCAGATAGTCGACGCCGCCGCCCACCGACCAGCAGGCGACGATTTCGGGGACGGCGCGGATGACGCGCTCAAAACGGTCGAAATCGGCCTGGCGGTGGCTGGCCAGCGTCACCTCCATCAGGACTGTGGCGACCGGCGCGACGGCGCGCATCGCAACCTTGGCGTGATAGCCGGAGACGATGCCGGCCTTTTCCAGCTTGCGCAGCCGCATCCAGCACGGCGTCGGCGACAGGCCGACCTTATCGGCGAGCGCCAGCTTGGTGATGCGCCCGTCGCGCTGGACCGCGTCGAGGATTTTCAGGTCGATCTGATCGAGTTTCGGTGCGGCCATGAGCGTCCACTTTTTCGTCCCCGACACCATGACGGCGCATTATTTCGATTGTCAATTGCACTGATTTCGATCTCTAATATGTCATGACATTGTGGCGTCCAGATCCCGCGCTCATCCGGCGGCCGGCCTATCAGTCGCTCGCCGACCAGTTCGCGCGCGCCATTCATGATGGACGGCTAGCCAACGGCGCGCGGCTGCCGACGCATCGCCGGCTGGCCGACGAATTGAAGCTTTCGGTGCAGACAGTCAGTCGCGCCTATGAGGAGTTGATCCGCCGGGGCCTGGTTTCCGGCGAGATCGGCCGCGGCAGCTTCGTGCAGACGCAGCGCCGCGAGCCCGAGCCGCCATACCTGCCGGAGCGTCTTGGCGAGGTCATTGACCTCTCCATCCTGAAGCCGGTTTGCGAACCGATGCATCTGGAGCGGCTGAAACAGGCGCTCGGCTGGCTTGCCGAGAACCTGCCGTCGAGCTCGGCGCTGTTGTTCCGGCCGAACATGGTGTTCCCGCGCCACCGCGCGGTGGCGGTCGAATGGCTGCGGCTGTGCGGTCTCGATGTGTCCGCGCAGAATGTCAGCCTGACCAACGGCGCCACGGCCGGCATGACAGTGGCACTGATGAGCGTGGCGCCGCCCGGTTCGACCGTCGCCACTGAGGCGATCGGCCACCACACGCTGATCCCGCTGGCGCGCTATCTCGGCTTCAACCTCGTGGGCCTGCCGATCGACGATAATGGCCTGATCCCGGAGGCGCTCGACGAGGCGTGCCAGCTTTCCGACATCCGCGCCGTATTCGTGCAGCCCTCGGTGATCAATCCGACCGCAACGCTTATGGGCGCCGCGCGGCGCGAGCAGATCGCCGCGGTGGCGCGCAGGCACGACATCGCGATCATCGAGAACGACGTGCTCGGCCCGCTGGTCGAGGGTCGTCCGCCGCCGGTCGCCGCCTTCGCGCCCGAGCGCACGCTCTACGTCACCTCCTTCACCAAGATCGTCGTGCCGGGCCTGCGCATCGGCTATCTCGCGGCGCCCGACCGCTATGTCGCCGCCGTCGCCAACCGGCATCTCGTCTCCAACTGGATGGCGACGCCGCTGGTGGCGGAGATCGCGACAAAATGGGTGACCGACGGCACGGCGATGGAGCTTGTCCGCTGGCAACGTTCCGCACTGCGGCGGCGGCAGGAGATTGCCGCCCAGGTGCTTGCCGGGGTCGACTATCGTGTCCATCGTGACGGATTGCATCTGTGGCTGCAGCTGCCCGGCGACCGCGCCGAGGAGAGTTTCGTCTCGCAGGCCCGTTTGCAGGGCGTGGCGATCGCGCCAGGCACATCCTTCCGTATTTCGCAGGAGCCCTGGCAGCCGGCAGTGCGCATCTCGCTGGGCTCGACCACCGAGGAGGAACTGCGCGCCGGCCTGAGCGTTGTCACCAAACTTCTGCTCGGCGATCCGGAGCATCTCCTGCTGGCGATCTAGGCAAAGATCGCCGCGAATTGTGCGGAGCCAGAAACATTGTCATGAGTTTATTTTCCTGATTGACATGATTTGGCGCGTTCCGCATCGTTGAAGGCACCAAGCTTCTCCAGCACGGGGAATTCATTGTCCGCGCCCATCATCAGGATCGACGGCATTTCCAAAAGCTTCGGCACCTTCAAGGTGCTGGACGGCCTGTCGATGCAGGTCATGCCGCGCGAGAAGCTGGCGCTGATCGGCCCATCCGGCTCGGGCAAGACGACAATCCTGCGCATCCTGATGACGCTGGAGAGGATCGACAGCGGCCACATCCAGATCGACGGCGAGCAGCTCTACCACATGGAGCGCAACGGCCAGTTGCTGCCCGCCGACGAACGGCATCTGGCAAGAATGCGCCAGAAGATCGGCATGGTCTTCCAGCTGTTCAACCTGTTTCCGCACAAGAGTGTCATCGACAACGTCACGCTGGCGCCGATCTTGACCAAGGGCATGCCGCGCGCCGCCGCCGAAAAACGGGCGGTGGAACTGCTCGACATGGTCGGCATGGCCGACAAGGCCAGAGCGATGCCGGCGCAGCTCTCCGGTGGGCAGAAGCAGCGCGTTGCCATCGCTCGCGCCTTGGCGCTGCAGCCCAGGATCATGCTATTCGACGAGGTGACATCGGCGCTCGATCCGGAACTGGTCGAGGAGGTGCTGAACGTGTTGTGGCGGCTCTGCTCCGAGACAGACATGACCATGCTGCTGGTCACCCACGAAATGGGTTTTGCCCATGATTTCGCCGACCGGGTTCTGTTCTTCGACCGCGGCAAGATCGTCGAGGAAGGCAAGCCTGACGAGATTTTCCGCAATCCCAAGCAGGAGCGTACGCAAGGCTTCCTGAAGAAGATCATCGCGGCCGGACATCGCGTCTGACCGCCATGCAAGGGCGGCAACGCCGTCTCGACCAAAGCAAACCAAGAAGAGAAGCAAGGAGTTGGGAACAATGAAGAAATTTGGCATTCTGGCCGGCGTGGCCGGTGTTGCACTGACGGCGGTTCTGGCCGCCTCGACCGCGGGATCGGCCGACGACAGCAAGCTCGAAGAGCTCAAGGCTCAGGGCTTCGCCCGTGTCGCCATCGCCAACGAGCCGCCCTATACGGCGGTTGCGGCCGACGGCAAGGTTTCGGGTGCGGCGCCCGACGTGGCGCGCGAAATCTTCAAGCGCCTCGGCGTCAACGACATCGTCGCCTCGATCTCGGAATATGGCGCCATGATCCCCGGCCTGCAGGCCGGCCGTTTCGACGTCGTCACCGCCGGCCTGTTCATGAAGCCGGAGCGCTGCGCGGCCGTCGTCTATTCGGAGCCGGTGCTGTGCGACGCCGAGGCGATGCTGGTGAAGAAGGGCAACCCGAAGGGCTTCAAGAGCTACGAGGATGTCGCCAAGGATGCCACCGCGACCATCGGGGCGCCGGGCGGCGGCACCGAGGAGAAGCTGGCGCTCACTGCCGGCGTGCCGCGTGACCGAGTCATCGTCGTGCCGGACGGCCAGAGCGGCCTGAAAATGCTGCAGGACGGCCGCATCGACGCCTATTCGCTGCCGGTGCTGTCGATCAATGATCTGGTTAAGAAGGCCAACGATCCGAACCTCGAAGTCGTCGCCCCCGTGGTCGGTGCGCCGGTCTATTGCGACGGCGCGGCCTTCAAGAAGGGCGACGAGGCGCTGCGCGACGCCTATGACGTCGAGCTGGCCAAGCTGAAGGAGTCCGGCGAATTCGCCAAGATCATCGAGCCTTACGGCTTCTCGGCGGCGGCAGCGATGTCGACCAGCCGCGATAAGCTCTGCTCGGCGAAGTAGGGCCTTTTTCCTTCTCCCCGTTCACGGGGAGAAGGTGTCACGAAGTGACGGGTGAGCGGCAGCGCCATCCTTGGCAGGTTCGCGCTGCCGCTCATCTGCCTGCCGGCATCTCCTCCCCGTGGAACGGGGAGAAGGGGCTGTCGCGGCAGTCTCGCATAACCGCAAACGATAGGAAATTTCGAACTTCATGACCCAATGGTCCGGCTATTTCGGCCTGATATTGCAGGGAGCGCTTGTTACCATCGAGCTGACGCTGATGGGGTCGGTGCTTGCCCTGATCATGGCCTTTCTCGCCGGGCTGGGACGGCTGTCGCGTTTTTTCGCCATTCGGGCGCTGGCCACCGCCTATATCGAATTCTTCCGCGGCACCTCGATCTTCGTCCAGCTGTTCTGGGCCTATTTCGTGCTCCCCTTCATCGGCATTTCGCTGACGCCGCTGCAGGCGGGCGTGCTGGCGCTCGGCCTCAATGTCGGCGCCTATGCGGCGGAGGTGGTGCGCGGCGCCATCCAGTCGATCGGCCGCGAACAGTACGAGGCCTGCACCGCGCTCAATCTCGGCCGCTGGCAAGGCATGCGCCATGTCATCCTGCCGCAGGCGCTGCTGGTCATGCTGCCGACCTTCGGCAACAACGCCATCGAACTGCTCAAGGCCACCGCCGTCGTTTCGCTGATCTCGCTCGCCGATCTGACCTTCCAGGCGCAGGTGGTGCGCTCGCAGACCGGCAACACGCTGGTGCCGTTCACCACCATTCTCATCATCTATTTCGCCCTCGCGCTGATCATTTCCTGGGGCGTGCGATCGCTGGAACGCCGCATGGCGCGCGGCCTCGATGGGGTGCGCGTATGATCGATCGGGCGTCATAATGGAGTGGGATTGGAATTTCGTCTGGGAGATCATGCCGACCCTGATCCAGGGCGTGAAGATCACCATCCTGGCGACGCTGCTCGGCTCGGTTCTGGCCGCATTCGTGGGGCTAGCCATCGCGCTGGCGCGGCGCTCGCCGAACAAGGGCTTGTCGCGCACCGTCGGCTTCCTCGCCGAGTTCATCCGCGGCACGCCGCTCTTGGTGCAGCTCTATTTCATCTTCTACGTGCTGCCGGATATCGGTATCCTGCTGCCACCGCTGGTGGCGGGCGTCATCGGCCTCGGCCTGCATTACGGCACCTACACGGCCGAGGTCTATCGCGCCGGCATCGACAATGTGCCGCGCGGCCAGTGGGAAGCCGCCAAGGCCTGCAATCTGAACGCCAGGCAGACCTGGACCCACATCATCATGCCGCAGGCGATTCCGCCGATGATCCCGGCGCTTGCCAACTACTTCATCGCCATGTTCAAGGAGACGCCGCTGCTGTCGGCGATCACCGTGCTGGAACTGATGAACCAGGCCAAGAGCGTCGCCAACACCTATTACCGCTATGTCGAGCCGATGACCTTGGTCGGCGCCTTCTTCCTCGTCATCAGCCTATTCTCGATCGTGCTGCTGCGCTGGCTGGAACGCCGCTATGGGCGGATTGAAAGATGACAGTTCCTTCGACCAAACCGTTGGCAAGGAGCGCGTGATGACCGCTCCTGTCGACATCCGCGTCCACGCGACACGGCCCGCGCTCGATGCACGTCCGCTGGAAAAGCGCGTCGGGTTGATCATCCTTGCGACCGACCATACGACCGAACCGGATTTTCGCCGCATGGTGGCGAGCGAGCGGATCGGCGTTTATGTCGCGCGCATTCCCTACGCCAATCCGACGACGACGGAGAATTTGCGCAAGATGCAGCCGTCGCTTACGGCGGGCACGGCGCTCATCCTGCCCGATGAGCCGCTCGACGCGATTTGCTATTCCTGCACCTCGGCCTCCGTGGTCATCGGCGATGCCGAGATCGAGGCGGCGGTTCAGGCAGCCAAGCCCGGCGTGCCTGTGGTCACGCCGCCGATGACAGGGGTGCGCGGCTTGAAGGCGCTGGGCGCCAGGACGATCAGCATACTCACTCCCTACACGGTCGAGACCAGCCGGCCGATGGCGGCCTATTTCGCGGCGCACGGGTTCGACATCGCCAGCTTCACCTGCCTCGGCTTCGAGGACGACCGCGAGATGGCGCGGATTGCGCCGGCGTCGCTGGTCGATCTGGCGCGCGAGACGACCGATGCGCAAGCGGACGCGCTGTTCGTCTCCTGCACGGCGCTGCGGGCTGCACTTGCCGTGATCGGCATGGAAGAGGCGATCGGCCGTCCGGTCGTCACCAGCAACCAGGCGACGGCCTGGAACTGCCTGCGGCTTTGCGGCGACGACGAGCCGCGCGCCGAATTCGGCCGTCTGATGACGCTGCCTTTGAATTGATTGCAGAGCAAAGGTCATGACTGCGAACGACGTCACCCTCTCCGATATCCGCGCGGCGCGCGAGCGCATCGCAGCCAAGGTCGAGCGCACGCCGATCGTGCTTTCCCCGAGTCTTTCCGGACGCTTGGGCGCGCCTGTTTATCTCAAGCTCGAACATCGGCAGACTACCGGCAGCTTCAAGCTGCGTGGCGCCTCGAACGCAATCGCTTCGCTGAACGCCGAGGAGAAGGCGCACGGCGTGGTCGCCGCCTCGACCGGCAATCACGGCCGGGCGCTGGCTCATGCGGCGAAGCTCGAAGGCATGCTTGCGACGATCTGCATGTCGCGACTGGTGCCGCAGAACAAGCTCGACGAAATCCGCCGGCTCGGCGCCGAGATCCGCATCGTCGGCAACAGCCAGGACGATGCGCAGGAGGAGGTCGACCGGCTGGTCGCGGAAGACGGGCTGATCATGCTGCCGCCCTTCGACCATCCTGATATCATCGCCGGGCAAGGCACGCTCGGGCTGGAAATCATCGAGCAGATTGCGGACGCCGCCCTGGTGCTGGTGCCGCTGTCAGGCGGCGGACTGGCAGCGGGTGTCGCCGCTGCCGTGAAGGACGTCAGCCCCGGCACGAAGGTCGTCGGCGTTTCGATGGCGTGGGGTGCGGCGATGAAGGCAAGCCTCGATGCCGGACATCCAGTTTTGGTCGAAGAACTGCCGACGCTGGCGGATTCGCTCGGCGGTGGCATCGGCCTCGACAACCGGCTGACCTTCTCGATGTGCCGCGACCTGCTCGACGATGTGATCCTGCTCAGCGAGGACGAGATCGCCGCCGGCATTCGCCATGCCTATGAACAGGAGCGCGAAATCGTCGAAGGCGCCGGCGCCGTCGGCATCGCCGCCGTGCTCGCCGGCAAGGTCAGGGCGAGCGGCCCTACGGTTCTCATTCTGTCGGGCCGCAACATCGACATGACGCTGCACAGGAAAATCATCTGTGGCGAAGCGATTGAGGAGAGCGCCGTATGAGCCGGATGACGATACTCACCGAAGCCGAATTGCGCGCGATCGTGAAGCTCGATCTCGCTGCCGTCGCCTGCGTCGAAAATGCGTTCCGCGCGCTTGCTACCTTGCCGGTGGCGATGCCGCCGATCCTGCGGCTCGACATTCCCGAGCATCGCGGCGAGGTCGACGTCAAGACTGCCTATGTGCCCGGGATCGACGGTTTTGCCATCAAGATCAGTCCCGGCTTCTTCGACAATCCGAAGCTCGGCTTGCCCAGCGTCAACGGCATGATGGTGCTGCTGTCGGCAAAAACCGGGCTGGTCGAGGCGCTGCTGCTCGACAATGGTTATCTCACCGACATCCGCACAGCGGCGGCCGGAGCGGTCGCGGCGAAACATCTTTCGCGAGCCGACTCCTCGACCGCCGCAATCTTCGGCGCCGGCGTCCAGGCCGGACTACAGCTCGAGGCGCTTATGCTGGTGCGGCCGATCGCGGAGGCCCGCATCTGGGCCAGGGACGTCGCCAAGGCCGAGGCCGCCGCGGAAGCATTGCGCGAGCGGCTGGGCATCGTCGTGCGTGCCGAGCCCGATGCGGCAACGGCGGCGGCCGGCGCCGACATCATTGTCACCACGACGCCGTCGACCGAACCGCTGATTAAGGCCGGCTTCATCTCGGCCGGCCAGCACATCACCGCGATGGGCTCTGACGCCGAGCATAAGAACGAGATCGCGCCGGCGATCCTGCGCATGGCCGATCTCTACGTCGCCGACAGCGCGAAACAGACGCGGCTGCTGGGCGAACTGCATCATGCCATCGCGACGGGCGTGATGGCGGCCGATGCCGAGATTACCGAGCTCGGCCAGATCATCGCCGGCGAAAGGCATGGCCGGCGTTCGGACAGCGACATCACCATCGCCGACCTCACCGGCACCGGCGTGCAGGACACGGCGATCGCCACGCTCGCCCGCGACCGTGCCCGGGCGGGGAATGCCGGGACTGTTTTCGAAAGCTGATGCCGGCCGCGAGGCCCAACAAACGAGGACCAAGAACAATGCAGCCTAATCTGAAATTCTCGCGCGGCGAATATGCGGACCGCCTCGCCAAGACACGCAAGGCCATGGAGGCCAAGGGTGTCGATCTCCTTATTGTCAGCGACCCGTCCAACATGGCCTGGCTGACCGGCTATGACGGTTGGTCGTTCTATGTGCACCAGGCCGTCATCGTGCCGCCGTCGGGCGAACCGGTCTGGTACGGGCGCGGCCAGGACGCCAACGGGGCCAAGCGCACCGCCTATCTCGCGCACGACAACATCGTCGGCTATGCCGACCACTATGTGCAGTCGACCGAACGCCACCCGATGGATTTTCTCTCGCAGGTACTGGCCGATCGCGGCTGGGGCAAGCTCAGCATCGGCGTCGAGATGGACAATTACTGGTTCTCGGCCGCTGCCTTCGCGTCGCTGCAGAAACATCTGCCCAATGCCCGCTTCGTCGACGCTACGGCACTCGTCAACTGGCAGCGCGCGGTGAAGAGCCCGACCGAAATCGATTATATGCGCAAGGCCGCCCGCATCGTGGAAGTGATGCACCAGCGCATCGTCGACAAGATCGAAGTCGGCATGCGCAAATGCGACCTGGTCGCGGAGATCTATGATGCCGGCACGCGCGGCGTCGACGGCATCGGCGGCGACTATCCGGCGATCGTGCCGCTGCTGCCGTCGGGCGCCGATGCGTCGGCGCCGCATCTGACCTGGGACGACCGGCCGATGAAGTCGGGCGAGGGCACCTTCTTCGAGATCGCCGGCTGCTACAACCGCTACCATTGTCCTCTTTCCCGGACTGTGTTCCTTGGTAAACCCACGCAGGAATTCCTCGATGCCGAAAAGGCGACGCTGGAAGGCATGGAGGCCGGGCTTGCCGCGGCGAAGCCCGGGAACAGCTGCGAGGACATCGCCAACGCCTTCTTCGCGGTGCTGAAGAAATACGGCATCGTCAAGGACAACCGCACCGGCTATCCGATCGGTCTCAGCTATCCGCCGGATTGGGGCGAGCGCACCATGAGCCTTCGCCCAGGCGACCGCACCGAGCTGAAGCCCGGCATGACCTTCCATTTCATGACCGGCCTGTGGTTGGAGACGATGGGGCTCGAGATCACCGAATCAATCCTGATCACCGAGACCGGTGTCGAGTGCCTGGCCAATGTGCCACGCAAGCTGGTGGTGAAGGATTGAGCCCGGTGTCCCACCTTCGCCCATCACCGATTACGACGACCGTCGATTTCGACCGCGACGGCGTGCAGCACGGATTCCTGCGCCTGCCTTACAGCCGCGACGACTCAGCCTGGGGATCGGTGATGATCCCGATCTGCGTGATCCGCAACGGCAGCGGGCCGAGCGCATTGCTCACCGGCGGCAATCATGGTGACGAATATGAGGGGCCGCTGGCGCTCTACGATCTCGCCCGCACGCTCGATCCAAAAGAGGTCAGCGGCACGGTGATCATCGTGCCGGCGATGAACTACCCGGCTTTCCGCGCCGGCACCCGCACCTCGCCGATCGACAAGGGCAATCTGAACCGCAGCTTTCCCGGCCGGCCCGACGGTACGGTGACCGAGAAGATCGCGGATTATTTTCAACGTGAGTTGCTCCCCCGCGCAGACATCGCGCTCGACTTCCATTCCGGCGGCAAGACGCTCGACTTCGTGCCGTTCTGTGCCGCCCATATCCGGCCCGACAAGGTGCTGGAGGCGAAGGGGTTCGCGGCGGTCGAAGCGTTCTCGGCGCCGTGGTCGATGAAGATGCTGGAGATCGACGCGGTTGGCATGTTCGACACTGCAGCCGAAGAGATGGGCAAGCTGTTCATCACCACCGAGCTTGGCGGCGGTGGCACCTCCCGCGCGAAAACGGTGCGGATCGCTCGTCGCGGCGTGCTCAATGTGCTGCGCCATGCCGGCATTGTCGCCGGTGCGGTCGAGATGCAGCCGACCCGCTGGCTGGATATGCCGTCGGGCGATTGCTTTTCGTTCGCCGAGGACGACGGGATGATCGAAACCATGATCGATCTCGGCGAGCCTGTCGAAGAGGGCCAGGTTCTGGCGCGCATCCACTCCATCGGTCGCACCGGTACCGCACCTCAGGAGATCAGGGCGAGGATGTCGGGTCTATTGGCCGCGCGGCATTTCCCCGGATTGGTCAAGTCGGGCGACTGCACCGCCGTGGTCGCCGTGCTCGTCGATTGAAGGCAGCCGCAGGGACTCGGCTCATGGATTAGGCGCTCTGCGAAACTGCTTGCGACCGTGCTACTCGATCAGCAGCAAGCCGCGCTTTTTGTCGCCATCGCTGTCGATTGTGTCCATGGCGGAGAACAGGCGCTCACGCTCGATCAGCCAGGGCTTGTAGTCCTCGTTTACGTCGAGGACGAAGACCATGTCCTCGGCCTCCAGATACCCTCCGACCGGGGAAAAATGGCCAGCGCCGGCGCCGAAAATCTTCTCACGGGTGAAGTTGACGATGTAACGGCGGCCGGGATCGTTGGCGCGCTTCATGTGCTCGCGAAACGCCTCGGCGCTCAGATTCCGAAGCACGGAGACTTTCCGCCTGGTGTTGGTTCGAGCGACCTCGGCAAGCTCGTCCAGCGTGAGCCCGATGATGCAAAAGCCTGTCCAGCACTTTCCGGTTCCCGCGAGGACTTCGGCTTCGGTTGTCTCCTCCTCGCCGATGGAGCGGAATGCGTTCGCGACACTTGCCGGGCCGCACCGTGATCCGTTTGATTGCCATGTGACATCGGCATTGAAAGTGGCAGCCACGGGGAGCTTCCAGGCACTGTCAATCAATTCAGGGGTGCGGGTAACCGATGACTGGATTGCACCTTGCGAAACTCTGGACTGGCCAGCAATCAAAAGTGCGCCGCCGCCCAGCAGGCCGACGACGGCGATCACACTGCCGACAATCACACCGAAAGCGAGACTGCGCTTCATTGCTGAACCTCAGAAACAGCAACAGGACAATGAAGAAACGGCACCGCAGCGTCAATCAGCGCCGCACCCGGCCAATCAGCCATCCGGTCCTGCAACAGATCTCGCGGATCGGTCGGCCTTCACAGGACCTTCTGCCGGAACTTCGAATGACAGCTTGAGCAATCCTGCAGGATAAGATGCAGGAGGTGCTCGGCGGGAGCCTTGGCAGGATCGGCTTCCGCCGCTGCCGGCCGATTGCCGAGCAGGCTGCCGCCGCCCATCGCCGGGCCGGGACCCATCCTCATATCGTCGGTGATGCTGGCCCGCTCGGCCTTGGCTGCCAGTGTGCTGGCCAGCGTCCCGATGTGACGGGCCAGCGCCTCGAATTCCGAACGGGCTTGATCAATCTCCAACTTGGCGCCCGAAGGTGCGCCCAATGTCGTGCTGGGAAATTCCGCAATGAGGGCAGGGCCGGTGCGGGCGCGAATGGTTCCGGCCGCCGCCTTGAAAACCGCGGCGTCATAGGCCAGCTTGCCCTCGAACATCCCCGCGATCGTCTTCGCGGCAGCAGCCATCTCCTTCATCGCGGCTTGGCGCGTCGCGACGATTGGGTCAGGTCCGGCCGCGGCCGCCACAGCGGAGGCGCAGGCAAGCGACAGCATCACCGCGGCGGCGGTCCATTTCACTGAACCATGCCCTCTCCCGCCAGTTCGTCGATGATCGGGCAGTCCGGCCTCTCATCGCCCTGGCAGTGCTCGACCAGATGATGCAGCAGGCCGCGCAATCCCACGAGTTCGGCGATCTTCCTGTCGATCTCCACCAGCTTGGCTTCGGCGATAGATTTGACGTCGGCGCTCTCGCGGTCCTTGTCTTGATAGAGCGACAGCAACTGGCGGCACTCGTCGACCGAAAAACCCAGGCTGCGCGAGCGCTGCAGAAACCGGAGGCGGTGGATGTCTGCCGTCGAATAGTCGCGATACCCATTGTCTGTCCGGGCCGGGCGCAAAAGCCCGATATCCTCGTAGTAGCGTATCGTCTTGGACGGCAGGCCGGATTTCTCGGATGCGATGCCAATGTTCATGATGAAAATCTCCGTTTGCATGGAAAATAGACCTTCCAGCTGCTGGAAGGTCAACTGCCCATGGTGATTTTCACGCGCTGCAGCCCTTTGCGGGAGGGAGAGAGGCGACGAGACCGAAGCGTCAGAAGAGAACGTTGGGTCTTTGAGGGTATGGGTCGGGCAGGGAGCCTCGCCCGTGAAGGAGCAGAATCGTTAGCGCGCGCCAGTAGGCCCGCCATGTGAGTTCCAGTCGACCCAAGTACTATCTGATCCTGCGTCGCCTTTTCGCTAAAGGCGAATCTTAGCGAAGGCCAAGGAAGCTGAGTATCGCTATTACGATAACAACGGCCCCAACCAGCCAGATGATATTGTTCATGACAGCTCTCCTTTGTCTTTGCCGCGAATCCCGGGCAGCTGGTTATAATTCGTGGAACGCCTGCTCGGCGTTCTTGTTCCCATAGCCGCCCTCAGGACCGGGGAAGCCCGCGCTTCTGGAGGAGCGCGGGCCGACCGGGGTACGGGCCCCGATCCAGCAGCCAATATCCGGGAGATACTCGCTGTCATCCTACAACTGTTAGTAAGCACTAATGTTCCGTCGATGCAGGAAAAGACCGTGCCCGGTGAGTGCCGGACGCAAGGCGCCTCAGCCCGAAGCGCGGGCTCTTCGGTGGACGCCTCGGTGATGGATCCTATGTTCCTTAGTGCCGGCGAACCGCAGCATAGCCTGGCAAACAGCACGTGCTGAACCTTGGGATGAAATCAGTTCTCTGAAACGTTCAATCGAACAACACTCAAAACCTGATGTCCACATCTGGTGCTGATGACCAAACAACCTCCGGCGGTGGCCCCAAGTATACCGTGCACAACGCCGAGGAGACAGAATATGCCGACCAAAGCGTATATCAACCGGATCGCGACAGCGGTGCCGGAGCACGAGGTTCATCAATTCTATCTGCGTTTCGCGGCCTCCATGCTTGCGGCCGATCGCCGAAGAATTTTCAAACGCATGGCTGACCTTGCCGGCATCGAGCACCGCTATTCCTGCTTTGCACCTGCCGGCGACCCCGAAGGACCATCAGCAGACCTAGCCGGGAGGTTCATCCGGGGCGCCTTTCCTGGAACGGCCGAGAGAATGGCAATGTTCTGTCATGCCGCACCTGTTCTGGCGAAAAAAGGCGTCGACAGATTGGAGCTTGGTGGCGGCGTTTCCCGCATCACCCATCTTATCGTTACCACCTGCACCGGTTTTTCAGCGCCGGGCATCGACCTGGAGTTGGTTGCGCGATGCGGCCTGCCGGAGAGGGTCGAACGCACGATGATCGGGTTCATGGGCTGCTACGCGGCGATCAACGGCCTCAAGCTTGCCCGCCACATCGTCCGCTCCGACCCGCAGGCCAGGGTCCTGTTGGTCAATATTGAACTTTGCACGATGCATCTGCGGGAATCCAGCGAGCTGGAAAAGCTGCTGTCGTTCTGCCTCTGGGGCGACGGCTGTGCGGCTGCGCTCGTCACCGCCGAGCCGCACGGCATCGAGCTCGAAAGCTTTTACTGTATCGTGGCGGACGAGCGGCGGGATCTGATGAGCTGGAGCATTCGCGACCACGGCTTCGAAATGGTTCTTTCCGGCCAGGTCCCGGCAGCAATCCATGAAGCGTTGCGGAGCAACCAGGACGCCATCCTCGGCGACCGGCCGACCGCGGCGATCGACCTCTGGGCCGTGCACCCGGGTGGACGTTCGGTCCTCGACGCCGTCGAACGGGCCCTGAAACTCGCGCCCACCGCGTTGGAGCCATCGCGCGAGGTGCTGCGCCGATATGGAAACATGTCGTCCGCGACCGTCATGTTCGTGATGAAAGAAATGTTGAAGGCGCAACCAGGCCTGCTCGGTTGCGGCATGTCGTTCGGACCTGGGCTGACGGCCGAAACCATGCTTTTCCGAACGGTGCCATGAGCGGCCTGGAGCACCGCCAGCTTGAACCGGAAATCCTCGACGGACTTGCGGGCGACGATCCGCGAGCACTTGCGGCGCGCCGCGACCTCCGTCGCATCAACGCGCTGATGTTTCAGGCGAAGATCATGGCGTCGCTGCTCAGGAAATTTGTGCGAAGGCCGCCACGCCGGATTCTGGAGATCGGCGCCGGCGATGGCTCCTTCATGCTGGCGGTAGCGCGGCGCATGGCCGGGCATTGGCCTGGGGTCGAACTGGTAATGCTGGACCGCGTCGACCTCTTCACCGTGCAATTGCTTGGTGAGTTTGACAGGCTGGGGTGGACGGTCGAAGGTGTCACCGCCGATGTCTTCGACTGGGCAAGAAAGAATGAGGGCACGCGGTTCGACGCGATCACCGTCAATCTGTTTCTGCATCATTTCGACGATGCCGAGCTCGCGCGTCTGTTTTCGCTGATGGCGCCGAAGACCCCGCTGCTCGTGGCGACAGAGCCGTTGCGGACGAAACTGGCGTTGGCCGCGACCCGTCTTCTGCCGGCAATCGGCGCCAATGACGTGACACGAAACGACGCGGCTCAAAGCGTGCGTGCCGGCTTTCGCGGCAACGAGCTTTCCGGTCTCTGGCTCGCAGCAAACGGCAAACCGGTCGAGGAACGGCGCGCCGGCCTTTTTTCCCACATTTTCGTGGGCGCCAGCGCCGGTCATGACCTATGACGCGATTATCGACACACGACGCGATCATCATAGGCGCCGGCCCGGCGGGCACATCCGTCGCGTTGACGTTGGCCCGGCGCGGATGGGCCGTGGCTATTGTGGAAAAGAGCGCGTTCCCGCGCCGCAAGGTCTGCGGCGAATACATGTCGGCAAGCAATCTTGCGCTTCTGGACCAGTTGGAGATCGGCGAAGCGTGGCGTGCCGATGCCGGCCCCGAAATCCGCCGTGTCGGCTTCTTTTCCGGCGAAACTAGCGTCGAGGCGCCAATGCCTCGCGCAAACGATGGGCGCTCTGCAAAAGATGGCTTCGGCCGGGCGCTCGGCCGGGACATTCTCGACGGTCTGCTTTTGCAGGCGGCGCGATCGGCGGGCGTCGAAATCTTTCAGCCTTGCCGCGCCGTCGCCATCGATCGGGATGGCGAGATGCAAATAGTGCGAATACAAGCCGGAAACGAAACGACGATGTTGCGTGCGCCGGTGATTGTCGCCGCTCACGGCTCCTGGGAACCAGGGCCGCTGCCCAGCCAGCTCGGGAAGACCAACCGCCCGTCGGATCTGCTCGGCTTCAAGGCGCATTTCACCGGGTCGTCCCTGGCGCCTGATTTGATGCCCCTGCTGGTATTCCCCGGCGGTTATGGCGGCATGGTCTTGGCGGATCATGGCCGGCTGTCTATCTCGTGCTGCATTCGGCGCGATATGCTTGCACTGTTGCGCAAACAACCTGGCCCCAAACACCAGGGCCATTTGTCGGCCGCCGATGCGGTCTCCCGTCATCTGATGGAATCGTGCCGGGGTGTCATGGATGCCTTGGAGTCAGCTCACGCCGACGGTCCGTGGCTTGCCGCAGGCCCGATCCGGCCGGGAATTCGCTCCTGCTACGAACGGGACATCTTCCGCGTCGGCAATGCAGCCGGAGAGTCTCATCCTGTTATCGCCGAGGGCATCTCGATGGCGCTTCAGTCCGGCTGGCTGCTGGCCTCGGAACTCGCATGCGCGCCAGATGGCTGTGCAGGGCGCGAGGCTGCCGGTAGGCGCTATGAGACGGCCTGGAAGCGACTGTTTTCGACACGGGTCTACGCCGCTGCAGCGATTGCTGGAATTGCCCTTCGCCCCGGTAACGCCACCTTGATGCCGGCAATTATCAGGAATTTTCCGCAGGCACTGAGATTAGGCGCGCAATTAAGCGGCAAGACAAAGCCGGTTCCCGGCTTTGTCTAACAAGTGAGTGCGGCGCATCATGCGCAAACGAGCTCAACAAGCGCTAGCTCCGTCACTTGGGGCAATTCTCCATGTCCGAAGTTGCAGTGCCACTGGCGGAGCCTGTATTCGCATCGGCGCCGGCGGTTTCCTTGCACCGGTCACCCATGCCGTCGGCGCCTGTGGTTGTTGAACCGGTTACGTTTGGATCGGCAGGAGTTGCATTATCGGTGCCGGGAGCCATGGTGCCAGTGCCGGTCCCGGTGGCCGCTCCCGGATCGCTGGTGCCGGATCCTGTGCCGCTTGATTGCGCCATCGCCGAAGTGGCAAGGGCGATGCTGAGTACGGTTGCAGAAAGAATTTTCTTCATCATGATGGGTCTCCATTCGAGTTGCATCGCTGATTGCGATGATTATCCAACGAGCGTTTTTTGGAGTTGTTCCGCCAGACAGAAATTGTGATCGATGGGTTCGCACGGCATTCGGACAAAGGCCCCGCGCTTCCTTCCCGCGGGGCCTTTACTGTCATTTGGAGGAACTTTCACGGAATTTGGACCGGAACCAGCCGCGCTATGCTGCCGTTCACGGCTCGTCGATATCTTGCTTCGAGGGGTTGCGCGAGATGGCGCGTTCCTCTTCGTCGTCCGGCAGCGCCTCGTCACTTTCCTGGTACGGATTGTCGTCGTCTTCCTCGGGCAGTTCAGCCTCGTTCTCGACGTCGCGACGGATGTCGCCGTTTCCCGGCACGCTGTCCGGTAGAATTTCGCCGCCTTTGATCGCGTCCCAATCCTGCTGTTCGATGGTCGGACCTTCGGACGGATCGTCGGGTTTTCTGCGCGGTGCCATCAGAGCTCTCCTATGCATTGGTTGTTCATATCCTTAACTCCGCGGACCGCTGCGTAGTTCCTCGACCGAACCGGCGGAGACCGCCTCACGGCGATCCAGCACCCATCTCGGTTTGGCCTGCCGGCGGGGCTTTTTACCAATACCGCCGGCAGCCCACTAGGAACTTGCATGACCTCTAATATAGGGGCACACTTCGAAACGGGTGGAGGGAAAACAGCTCAAAAAAACAATCGGGAGGAAAGCCATGGATAGCATGAGCTTCACCACGCTTGAACGCGGCAAGACAACAGTCGATGCCGCGGCCCTGGACGCGCTTTCGGCGCAATTGCGCGGCACTGTGTTGAGGGAAGGCGACGCCGCCTATGACGAGGCACGCAGCATCTGGAATGCCATGATCGACCGACGGCCCGGGCTGATCGTGCGCTGCGCCGGCGCCGCCGACGTTATCGCCGCCGTGAATTTTGCCAGGGAAAACAGGCTGCTCGTCGCGGTTCGCGGCGGCGGCCACAACATCGCCGGCAGCGCCGTCTGCGATGGCGGCCTGATGATCGATCTGTCGCCGATGAGATCGGTGCGGGTCGATCCGGCGACGCGGCGGGCATGGGTGGAACCTGGCGCGACGCTCGCCGATGTCGACGCGGAAACACAGGCTTTCGGATTGGCGGTGCCGATCGGCATCAACTCGACCACCGGCATCTCAGGCCTGACGCTGGGCGGCGGCTTCGGCTGGATCACGCGGAAATTCGGCCTGACCATCGACAATCTTCTCTGCGCCGATGTGGTTACCGCCGACGGCAAGCTGCTGCGCGCCAGCCAGACCGAAAATCCGGACCTGTTCTGGGCGCTGCGCGGTGGCGGCGGCAATTTCGGCGTCGTCACGGCCTTCGAGTTCAAGCTCCACCAGGTCGGTCCGCAGGTGCTGTCGGGGCTTGTCGTTCATCCGTTCGCCGATGCCGAAAACGTGTTGGGGGAATACCGAGCGGCGCTCGAAGCAGCGCCCAATGAGCTGACCTGCTGGGTGGTCATGCGGCAGGCGCCGCCGCTGCCGTTCCTGCCGGCCGAATGGCATGGCAAGGAGGTGCTGGTTCTGGCCATGTGCTATTGCGGCGACCTTCAGGAGGGCGAGAAAGCGACGCAAAGGCTGCGCGCCATCGGCACACCGATTGCCGATGTCGTCGGCCCCAACCCATTCACCGGCTGGGAGCAGGCATTCGATCCGTTGCTGACGCCCGGCGCCCGAAACTACTGGAAGAGCCATGACTTCACCGAGCTTTCCGACAGCGCGATCGAGGTCGTCACGGCCGCGATACCCCGGCTTCCGGGGCCGGAATGCGAGATATTCTTCGCCCATATCGGTGGTGCCGCGGGCCGCGTGACGGCGGATGCAACGGCGTTTCCACAACGCAGCGCGCATTTCGTCATGAATGTTCACGCCCGCTGGCGCGAACCGGCAATGGACCGCGCCTGCATCGACTGGGCGCGCGGTGTTTACGAGGCGGCCAGGCCCTATGCCGCAGGTACGGCCTATGTGAACTTCATGCCCGAGGACGAGGTCGACCGGGTCGAAGCAGCCTATGGCGGCAACTATCCGCGGCTTCTGGAAATCAAACAGCGTTATGACCCGCTGAACCTGTTCCGCATGAATCAGAATTTGCGGCCGGTGGAAAGCCTGCGCGCCGCATAGGCGTGCGCACGCAATGACAAAGGCCCGCGCCTCCGACGGAGGAGACGCGGGCCTCATTTCTCGCTTCACCGCTCTAGCTGTTTTTTGCGCAATTCCCTAGGGAAAGCGCTAAGCGCTTTTCCGGGGAAAACCGTTGCACACTTTTCCTGGAATTGCTCTAGGCAGGTATCAAGATCGCAATTCGATGCACGCCGACCACGGCACTTGTGTTGGTGGCACCGTCGGTCTTGCCCTTGGCGCAAGTGTACATGTCCCCTTCCCTAAGCTTGAATTCCTTGTCCGCCTTCTTGATCGTGAATTCGCCGGCAGCAATCGTGCAGACCATGTCGTTGTCCATCACCGTTTCAGGAAAGACTGCTCCGGGCTGAAAGACTATGTCGACGATTGAGATGCTCTTGTAAGCGGGAATGTCGGAGTTGCCAGTGCCGACCTCCACCACTCTGATGCCGGGCGCAACCTCCTTGCCTTCAGTCGGGCCGTATTGCTTGGCTGCCCTTGCAGGCGTCGCCAAAGCGAACAATGGCGTTACCGCGGCGGCCGTGACGCCGAGCGCAATTGCAGATCTGCGATTCATGGTTTCCATCGCATCCTCCCTTTTGTTGGTCGCGCACAAATGTGCATGACAACTTATATTAGCACAGACGAATTTACCTGTATGCAAGGCGGAGCCGGCGACGCAGCCTGCGCGCAGAAGATCATGGTGATGCGACGCTGTTGATCCCGAAACAGCCCTTCAGCTGACGTCCGGCCAGGCAAGGTCTAGTCCTTTCGCTTTGTTGACTCGGCCTGCAAAAACGGGCAGCAAAGCCTGGCATAGAGGGCATTTCCGCTATTTTCATAGTTTTGGAGGGAGCCTTTTTGACATAGACCTTCGCCCAATCGGCGATCGGTAGAGGGATTGGTTAACCAAGTTTGTCCATCTTTTGATTCAATCGGCAACAGACGTGAAGCGTGCCGGGGGGCACCAGGCGACTGTGATTGTGACGGCTGCGAGCCCGCATGCCGCAAGGCCGATTGAGGTTTGGTTGTATGGCGTTGATGCGTTTGAATAACCGGGGTGACAATCCTGATACTGGATTGCCTTCGATGAGGCCCGGCCTGCGCTGGGTCGCGATTCCCGTTGTTGGCGCCGC
This sequence comes from Mesorhizobium sp. WSM4813, assembly GCF_055811555.1. Classification (NCBI taxonomy): domain Bacteria; kingdom Pseudomonadati; phylum Pseudomonadota; class Alphaproteobacteria; order Hyphomicrobiales; family Phyllobacteriaceae; genus Mesorhizobium; species Mesorhizobium sp. WSM4813. The sequence continues at coordinate 20,761 of NZ_JBVVQU010000016.1, read as the reverse complement.
GATCGCTCTGTGGTCGGCTGCGACCGTGGCCGGCCTCCATTCGGTGGGAACTTCGCTCACCGCGGCCTCCAACAGTCTTCCGCACACCCTGCTCGCGCCGCGCTCCATGGCGCTCGCCGATCCCCGACACACCGTTGCCAATTCACCGGCCAATTCATGGGCCAATTCACCGGCGCCGTCGCTGGCGGCCAGCCGACAGCGTCAGGCGTCGCTGCTCAGCCGATGCGATGCCGGATGCGCGCAGGCCGCCGCGAGCTTCGTGCATGAAGGCAAGATGGCGCGTCTCAAGCCGTTAGCGAAGCCGGATACCGTGCCGGTCGTCGCAGAAATCTCGCCGCAAGCGCGCTTCGACAGCGTGGTGGCGAAAGCCGCGCTGTCGCCGCAAAAGCTTGCTGCTGCCTTTGCCAACGTCACCGCGGCACCTCCTATGCTTGCCAGCCTTCCGGCGGCCGGGCGCGCTGCGGAGCCGGTGCGCCTGCCCGATCAGCATGGTCCCGCGGCCGTGCGCTTCGGGCCCGAGATTGCGGAGTCCGAACGGTCCTCCCGTGTGGCGCTGGCGCTTGCGAATGCATTGCCGGGAGAGATGATCGACGTGCTGCCCCCAGCTGTTGCAGCAAGCGAGCTTTCTATTCCACAGGAACCACAAGGGGGCGAGGTGCAGATGGCCTCGCTGCCGCCGCAGGACGAGATGCCCGACAGCGTTCCCTTGCCGACCTTCCGCCCGCGGGCGGAAATCGATCAGTCAGACGAGGCGCCCAAGGTCGAGGCACCCAGGGCCAAAGCGCCCAAGGTCCAGGCATCGAAGCCCGCCAAGGCCCAGTCTCAGCCATCCAAAGCCAACAAGGCGCCGACCGCCGACGCTCCGCAGGTCGAGATGCCGCGGGCGCCGGCCTTGTCACCGAGGAGTTCGTCACCGGCGGCGATGCCAAGCATGCAAGGCAGCCCGGGCATGCAAGGCAGCCCGGGCATGCCGGCCAAGCGGTCGAAGGCCGCAGACATGCTGGCCTATGCCAAACCCGACAGCCCGGCGGGCGGCGGGGCCTTCCGCAACCTGTTCACCAAGCCAGGCAGCGGCGTCGCCGTCTACGACATCTCGGCGAAAACCGTCTATATGCCGGACGGCTCGCGGCTCGAGGCGCATTCGGGACTGGGCTCGATGGCCGACCAGCCGCGCTACGCCAACCGGAAGAATGCCGGCCCGACGCCGCCCCACACCTACGATCTGAGGCTGCGTGAATCGCGCTTCCATGGCGTCGAGGCGCTGCGTCTCACCCCTATCGACGGCAAAAACAAATATGGCCGCGACGGCTTTCTTGCGCACACCTACCTTCTGCGCGGCCGGCGCGGGGAATCGAGCGGCTGCGTCGTTTTCAAGGACTATGCCCGCTTCCTCGCCGCCTTCAAGAAGGGCAAGGTCAAGCGTCTCGTGGTGCGCGGCTAACCAAGCCGCTGATGCAGGTCGCGTCGGAAGGGACGGGCGCCTGAGCCATCTGTGGCGGCGCAGAATGAAGGCGTTCTGTCGCGATCTTTCGCGCCCCCTTCTGTCCTGCCCTCTTTGCCAAAACTTGGCATCTCCCCCACAAGTGGGGAGATTGGCAGCTTCTGCGCTCCACTCACTCCTGCGGCGTTGGCGATTTGCGAAAGCCGGCGTGACATCCAATCTCCCCCGAAGTGGGGGCGCTGTTCGCCGGCATCGCCGGATTTCCGACCGATTGTCAGCAGCCGGCCTCGAAACCGTTTTCATTCCCGGCCGAGGATACTATGACTGGCAATACCGTGGCGGCGGCTTCAACCAATCAAAGAGGATGTCATGACTATACGGGCTGTCGTTTGGGGCGAGAATATCCATGAGCGGATCAATGAGGTGGTCGCGGACATCTACCCCGAGGGCATGCACGCAACGATCGCCAATGCGCTGGAGCTCGACACCGAAATTTCCGTATCGTGGGCGACACTTGAGCAACCGGAACATGGCCTGCCGGCCGACCGTCTGGCGCAAGCCGATGTGCTCGTGTGGTGGGGGCACAAGGACCATGGCGCTGTCGCCGATGAAGTCGTCGAGCGCGTGGCGCGCCGGGTCTGGGAAGGTATGGGGCTGATCGTCCTTCACTCCGGCCATTTCTCGAAGATATTCAAGACGCTGATGGGCACGCCCTGCACGCTGAAATGGCGCGAGGCCGGCGAGCGCGAGCGGCTCTGGGTGACGAGCCCCAACCACCCGATCGCTGCCGGGATCGGCGAGTATTTCGAGCTCGAAAACGAAGAAATGTACGGCGAGCAGTTCGCTGTGCCGGAGCCGCTGGAAACCATATTCATCTCCTGGTTCCAGGGCGGCGAAGTGTTCCGGTCGGGGCTGACCTATCGTCGCGGCGCCGGCAACATCTTCTATTTCAGGCCCGGCCATGAGACCTATCCGACCTATCACGACGCCACCGTGCAGAAGGTGCTGCGCAACGCGGTGAAATGGGCGCACAACCCGCAGGGCTCAAATCCAGCCATCCTCGACGCGCCGAACGTGCCGGTGGAAAAGGCGCTCGAGCCGATCGTCGAGCGCGGCGGAAAACTCCACGCCGATGGCGAAGCCGGTTTTCGCTAGAACCATGGTCCGAACCTCAGGTTCGGGAAATCTATGGTCAAACAATAAGATAAAGCCCATCCTAAGGATAAGAATCATGCGTCTCCTGATACTCGGCACCGGCTGGATGGCGGCGGAGCACGCCAGGCAGTTCAGCAAGATCGAGGGCGTCGAACTGATCGGCGCCGTCGATCTCGACCGCGCGCGTGTCGACAAATTTTCGGACATCTACGGTATCTCCAATCGGTTCGCGTCGCTGAAAGACGCGCTCGCATGGGACAAGTTCGACGCGGTGGCGAACGTCACGCCAGACCGCATCCACCATCCGACCACCATGATGCTGATCGCGGCGGGCAAGCCGGTGCTATGCGAAAAACCGCTGGCCGAAAATTACCAGAGGGCCAATGAAATGGCCGATGCCGCCGAGCAGGCCGGCATCATCAACATGGTCAACCTGACCTATCGCAACGTCGCCCCGCTGCAGAAGGCGCGCACCATGGTGCTGGCCGGCGAAATCGGCCAGATCAGGCACGTCGAGGCGTCCTATCTGCAGAGCTGGCTGGTGTCCAAATTCTGGGGCGACTGGCGCACCGATCCGAAATGGCTCTGGCGGCTCTCACGCGGTCATGGGTCCAATGGCGTGCTGGGCGATGTCGGCATCCATATCCTCGATTTCGCCAGCTATGGCGCGGCGCTCGACATCGACCATGTGTTCTGCCGCCTCAAGTCCTTCGACAAGGCGCCCGGCAACCGGATTGGCGAGTACGAGCTCGACGCCAACGACAGTTTCACCATGGCGCTGGATTTCAGCAACGGCGCCTTCGGCGTCGTCCATGCCAGCCGCTGGGCAACCGGCCATCTCAACGAATTGCGGCTGCGCATCTATGGCGACAAGGGTGGCATCGAAGTCGTGCACAATCTGAACGGCTCGGAGCTGAAAGTTTGCATGGGCGAGAACATCGAGAACGCCAAATGGCAGGTTCTCGATGCCGGAACGGTGCCGACCAACTACCAACGCTTTGTCGATGCGGTGCGCAGCGGCATGCAGGCCGAACCGTCATTCCGCCATGCCGCCGAACTGCAGAAGGTGCTGGACCTTGCCGTCGTCTCCGACGAGAAGAGGGCAGAGCTGAGGGCCCATGCGGATACTCATTGATGTCGTTCGCTGAAAGGGGCCAGCCATGGTCTCACGCGCCGCGCCTATGTTCTGCGATCAGCTATCGATGGATCGGACCAAGCGGGCCGCCGCTAGAGCGACGTGCGTCCACTTGGACGCACAAAGTAGGCTCTAGCACTTTTGAATTTACGCATCGTGCTTTCCGAAAACCGATTCCGATTTTCGGGCCGATGCGCTAGGCCTCGAGGAAGTCCAGGGCCTTTTCCACGAAGGCGCCGTGATACTGGAAGATCGCCGTATGCCCGCCGTCCTCGTACAGGACCAGCTCGGCATTGGGAAAGCGCCGAGCCAGGTCGACGGAATTGCTGGTGGGCACCATTCTGTCGTGATCGCCATTCACCACGAGGACCGGGTGCCGGATACGCGATAGGTCGGCAGGGCGCTCCCGGCCAAAGGCACGGACCGCCTTGAGCTGCTGGCTGAAGGCGCCGAGCGCGATGGGCTTGTCGCGGTCGTTGGTCCGTTCCTTCAATCGCTGCAGAAACTCGCGCGCCGCCTTCTTGCCGTTGGGGCTTTGGGTGAAGAAGAGGTAGTTCTTTGGGTCCTTGATGGTCAGCGCGGCGCGGATCATGTCGAAGAGGGTGACGAACGTCACCCTGTCGATGCCGGTACCCCCGGCTGGGCCGGTTCCCGCGAGGATGATCTTGCGAACCAGATTAGGTTCCAGCTGAACAATCGCCTGGGCGATGAAGCCGCCAAGAGATAGGCCGAGCAGATCGACCTGCTCGAAACCGAGGGCCCGGATGAAGGCGATCGCGTCGCGGGCCATCGCCTCCACCGTGTTGGGAGTGGACCCGCCTGATGCACCAACCCCGCGGTTATCGAAGGTGATAACTCGCCGTTTTGCGGCAATGCCATCGACGACCCGGGGATCCCAATTGTCGAGAACCGCACTCAGATGGGTAAGAAAGATCACCGGTACCCCTGACGTGGGCCCGAGTTCCCGGTAGGCGAATTTCGTCCCGCCGACGTCGACCGTTTTCGTCGGCACGTCCCTGTGTTTGATGATCGCGGCAGGTCGCGACAGCTGATGCACGTTCATGATGATTTCCTTTCTTCTGGCTTGTCGTTCTCGCGGGGCTGGAGCAGCGCCTTCGCCGCCACCGCGCCAGCCTCAAGAATGCGATCGGACAGTTCGGTTCCGTTCACCGCGCGGGACAGCTCAAGCGTGCCGATCAGGGTCGCAAAGACAGCGAACGCGGCAGCCTCGGGGTCGCGGGCGTCGGGCGTAAGTTCGGCCGCCACCGGGCGTACGAGCTTGAGCAGGTGTTCGGCGTAGACTTGGCGCGTCTCGACCGGCTCACGCGCAATTTCGGGCAACAGCGCGGCTGAAGCGCAACCCTTGCCCGGATTGTCTCGGTGTTCCGCCGACAGATACGCGTCGATGGCCATTGACAGGCCGCCGGCGGCCAATAGCTCCTGAATCTGGGTCGCCTGAGCCTCCAGGGCGGCCGCCACACTCTCACGCACAAGCGCCGCCTTGGACCGAAAGTGGGGATAGAAAGCTCCATTGGTCAGTCCCGCCTCGCCCATGATGCCGGCGAGACCTGATGCAGCGATGCCGTCGGAGCGAAACCGTTCGGTCGCCACATCCATGATCCGCTGCCGCGATGCGTCCTTCCTGCCCTTCTCGTAGCGCATACTTTTCTCCTTCGATCAGCTATTGCATTATGCTTATAATATCACTAAATGATCGTAATGCAATAGGGACGCGCCGCTCCGGGTCTCCTCAATTTGGGAAAGCTACAATGAAGGCCTTCATCGTCGATCGATATGCAAAGAACGCTCCCCTGCGGCTTGGAGAGGTTCCAGAGCCGGAAGTCGGGCAGAATGACGTGCTGGTGCAGATCCATGCCGCCAGCCTCAATCTGCTGGACTCCAAGATCAGGGACGGAGAATTCAAACTCATCCTGCCCTTTCGCCGGCCCTTCGTTGCAGGCCATGACGTGGCCGGAACGGTCATTCGCGTCGGCTCGAAGGTCCGACAGTTCAAACCGGGCGATGAGGTCTATGCGCGACCGCGCGACGGTCGGATCGGGACTTTCGCCGAGTACATCGCCATAAATGATACGGACGTGGCCCTGAAGCCGAAGAGCCTCAGCATGGAAGAGGCTGCGTCCATTCCCCTGGTCGGGCTGACCGCCTGGCAGGCGCTGGTTGAAAGGGCGAACCTGAAGAAAGGACAGAAGGTCTTCATTCAGGCCGGCTCCGGCGGAGTGGGAACATTCGCCATTCAATTGGCAAAGCATCTCGGCGCGACGGTCGCCACGACAACAAGCGCGTCCAACATGGATATGGTTAGGAATCTGGGCGCCGATGTCATCACCGACTACAAGAAGGATGACTTCGAGAAAGTCCTTTCGGGCTACGACGTCGTCCTGAACAGCCAGGACAACAAGACCCTCGAAAAGTCCCTGCGTGTGTTGAAGCCAGGTGGCCTTGCCGTTTCGATTTCCGGTCCGCCCGATGCTGGGTTTGCCAGGGAGAAGGGTCTGAGCGTGATGCTGAACTTGGTCATGCGCTTTTTGAGCGCCGGCATCAGGAGGCGGGCCAGACGCGCAGGTGTCCGATATTCGTTCCTGTTCATGGCGGCCAATGGCGAGCAGCTGACCAAAATCACGTCCCTCATCGAGTCTGGCGTCATCCGCCCGGTCGTAGATCGCGTCTTTCCGTTTGAGCAGACCAACGAGGCCTTGGCCTACATCGAGCAGGGCCGCGCCAAAGGCAAGGTTGTCATCAAGGTGAAATAGCTTTGCAAGACTCCAGGCGGCGAACCTTCGCTTCCGGCAATCCTAATGCCACAGGATCTTGCTCAGGAAAGCGCGGCTGCGGTCGGTCTTGGGGTGCGAGAAGAACTCGTCGGGCGTGCCGCTCTCGACGATGGCGCCGGCATCCATGAATACCACGCGCTGCGCGACCCTGCGGGCAAAACCCATCTCGTGGGTCACCACCATCATGGTCATGCCTTCCTCGGCGACCGCGACCATGACGTCGAGGACTTCCGAGATCATCTCGGGGTCGAGCGCCGAGGTCGGCTCGTCGAACAGCATGATCTTGGGACGCATGCCGAGGCAGCGGGCGATCGCCACGCGCTGCTGCTGGCCGCCGGAGAGTTGCGCCGGATAGGCGTTGACCTTGTCGGCAAGGCCGACCTTGGCAAGCAGCTCGCGCCCGGCCTTCTCGGCCTCAGCGCGCGGGATCTTGCGCACGTGGATAGGCGCCAGCGTCACGTTCTCGAGCGCCGTCTTGTGCGGATAGAGGTTGAAGGACTGGAAGACGAAGCCGATCTCAGTGCGCAGCCGCGTCATGTTGGTGGCGGGGTCGCCGAGGCGCTGGCCGTCGACCATCAGGTCGCCGTCGCGGATCGTCTCCAGACCGTTGATGCAGCGGATCAAGGTGCTCTTGCCCGAGCCGCTCGGGCCACAGACGACGACTACTTCGCGCGGCTCGACGCTGAGCGTGATATCATTCAGCACATTGAGAGGGCCGAACCATTTGTTGACGCCGCGAAACTCGATCATGCCGGTACCATTTTTGCTGCGGTTCGACGTCATAACTGCACCTCGCCATGGGCCGCACCCATGCGCTGCTCCAGCCGGCGCGCCAGCATGATCAGCGGATAGCAGACGATGAAATAGCCGAGGCCGACGAGAAAGAAGACCAGCAGACCGTTCGGCACACGCTGCACCACCAGCCAGCCGACGCGGGTGAGGTCGGTGAGCCCGATGGCCGAAACAACAGAGGAATCCTTGATCAGCAGCACATACTGCCCGACCAGCGGCGGCAGCACGATGCGCATCGCCTGCGGGAGCACCACCTGGCGCATGCGCTGCCAGCGCGACAGACCGGATGCCAGCGCCGCCTCGACCTGGCCGATCGGCACCGAGCGGATGCCGGCGACGACGATCTCGCAGATGAAGCAGGCGGCCAGATTGGTCAGCGCGATGATGCCGGCGGTGAAGGCGTCGAGCTCGATGCCGAGTTCCGGCAGGATGAAGAAGATCAGGAAGATCTGCACCAGGAATGGCGTGCCGCGGATCAGGTCGACCCAGGCGCCGATCACGCTGCTGATCAGCCGGTTGCCCCCGGTCCGCAGGATGCCGAGGCCAAAGCCGATCAGTGTGCCCAGCACCAGGCTGATCAGCGACAGCACGACAGTCATGCCGAGGCCACGCAAGGCGAGGGGATAGCTGCCGGCGAGGCTTTGCAGCTGCTGCCAGATCATGTCCGTGCCCCCGCTAGGCCGAGCCAGCGCCCGGATAGCGCCGCCAGTCCCTTGAGCCCGTAATAGAGCAGGAGGTAGAAGGCGGCGATAGTGATAAAACCTTCCGCCGGCATGAAACGGTCGGAGGCGAGCAATTGTCCGGCGCGCGTCAGTTCGGCGACCGCGATCAGCGAAAGCAGAGCGGAATCCTTGACCAGCACGATCGCCTGGCCGAGCAGCGGCGGGATCGTCACCTTGAACGCCTGCGGTAGGATGACGAGGCGCATGCGCTGGACATAGGTCATTCCTGAGGCGACGCCGGCTTCGACCTGGCCGCGTGGGATCGACAGGATGCCGGCGCGGATGATCTCGGCGACATAGGCGCCGCTGTTCAGCGACAAAGCAAGGATGCCGACGACGAGCTCAGGCAGGATGATGCCGAGCCGTGGCAGGCCGAAATAGAGGAAATAGAGCTGCGCCAGCAAGGGCGTGGCGCGCACCGCGTCGATATAGGCCTTGGCCGGGATGCGGAACAGCCGGCCGCGCTGCAGGTTCATCGCGGCGAGCACGATGCCGATGGCGAGCGCGCCGGCAAAGGCGAGGACAGACAGCCAGACGGTCGTGACGAGGCCCTGCCCGAAGAGGGGCAGATATTCGACGATAGTGCGGAAGCTGAAGTTTTCGAGCATGGTGAATGGGCAGTAGTGAGTAGGCAGTAGTGAGTAGTGGAGGTGTCCGGAATGGCCATCAGCCACTCCATGCTCCCTACTTCCTTCCTACTCCCTACTCCCTGCCTCCTATTTGTCAGTGGTCCTTCTTCCAGTCGTCGGAATTGACCCAGTAGTCGAGGTTCTTCTGCAGGCGGCCGTCGAGGCTGACCTGGTCGAGGAACAGGTTCATCCAGGTGAGCAGGTCCTGCTCGTCATAGCGCGTGGCGAAGGCCAACGGCTCCTTCGACAGCATGTCAGGCATGATGGTGAAGCTGCCGGCCGGATAGGCGGTCGACTGGCCCTTGACCGCCGAGACGTCGTTGACGCCGCAATCGGCCTGGCCATTGTTGACGGCGTCGAGCAGCAGCGGGCCGCCGCCCTTGTAGCTCTTGATGTCGGCGTCGGGGAAGGCCTTCTTGGCCTCCTTCTCGCCGGTGGCGCCGAGCAGCACGGCGATCTTGGTGCCTTTGGCCTTGCAATCCTCGGTGGATTTGAACTTGCCGTCGGCCTTGGTGAAGACGGTGCTGCCGGTGTACATGTAAGGCTTGGTGAAGGCGACCTTCATCGCCCGCGCCAGCGTCGGCGTCATGTCGGCGACCAGAAGATCGGCCTTGCCCGACAGCAGCGCCGGGATCAGCCCGTCCCAATCGAAGTCCAGGAAGGTGATCTTGACGCCCATTTCCTTGGCCATCAGTTCGGCAAGCTCGACCGAACTGCCGGTGCGTTCGCCCGCCGCGCCGACCAGCGAGAAGGGCGGTCCTTGTGTCTGCACGGCGACGCGCAATTCGCCGCGCTTGGTGATCTCGTCGAGCGTCCCGGCGCTGGCCGCGGCAGTGAGGCCGGCGAGCGCAAGGCCTGCGATGAAAAGCTTGGCAATCGTCATTGGGCATTCCTCCTAGTTGTGTTTGTTATTTTCACTTTGTTGTTCCACCCCTTGGGGGTGCTTTTTGAGCGGCAGCGCCGTTGCCGGCGGCGACCACCGTTCGAAAATCCTCAATCCCAGCTGGTCATTTCGGATACTCGTATACCGCGCCGGGCCAGTTCGCCGAGGAAGCGGCCGTCGGGCACATGCAGCAGCGGGTTGAGCAGGCCGGGCTCGGTGATTTCGCCCCGCGCCAGCATCTGCGCGACGATGCTTGCGGGATAGCCGACACCTAGGCTCATGCCGAACAGGCCGGAGGCGAGATCGCGTTCGATGATAAGGTCCGAGGTCACCGTCTTGCGGCGGCCGCCTTGGGTGCCTGAGAAGACATTGCGCATCACGCACAGGTCCTTCTCGTCGGCGCCATACTGCAGTTGCGGGCCGAGCAGCCGGCCGAGAAATTCGCGTGGGCTGGCGCCAACGCCGGGCACCTTGTCTTCGGAGAGGAAGCCGAGCTCCTTCAGGGGCGCCCAGAACGCCGACCAGCCCGGCCAGCGCAGCGAATAGCGGCCGGAGCGCTGCAGCCCCTTGGCGGCGGCAAGCATGCCGGCGTAATGCGGTGCATCGCCATTGGGGAAGGCTTCCAACCTGCCCAAGCCCTCGACCTCGATCTGATGGATGAACGGATTGTCGTGCTGGCGGCCGGCCGGCACCTCGACCCGTTGGCCGTCCTCGACCAGCACGCTGTCGCGGTTCTGGCTGACCAGAACCATGTCAAAATTCCAGCTCACCTTGTAGCATAACGGTTTGGCCATCGCCTTCGGCTCGGGGATGCCGCCGCAATAGGAATCGATCGCGGTGATGGTGTCGAACTGCCGGGCGGCGCGCGCGTAGAGCACGAGGTCGATGCCGGGGTCGAGCCCGCATTCGGTCATGATCGAAACGCCGGCCGCTTCCGCTGCCGGGGCGAGGTCGGCAATCGTCTTGCCGTAATTGGTGGTGACCAGCGGCGTGCGCGTCGCGATTGCCGCCAGGACCGCCTCGCGCATCAGCGGCTGCGGCAACAGGTCGATCGCGGCGTCGACGCCCGCCAGCACATTCGCCAACACAGGGGCGATCGCGCCTTGGGGCACGACGAAACGCACGCGGGCAAGATCAGTCAGGCCGCCAAGCCGGGCTGCCCCATCCGGCGCGGTATCGACGCAGACGACCTCTTCGACATCGGCGCTGGCGACGAGATCGGCAATCGCCGCCCGGCCTTGCAGGCCGAGGCCGCCGAGAACCGCGATCTTCATGGCATTTCCTTTCGGCCAGTTTCGTCGCGCTTGGTCTCGTCCGACCAGCAGCCTTCCGGCAGGCTGACCCATTTGTTGCAGGAGGCCATGACGACGAAGGTCTCGCTGCGCACGACCTCGCCGGGCTCGCCCGCGCCGGGAATCAGCTCGCTGGTGACGCGGTAGAGATCGGCGACATCGCCGGCCACGGTCACGTCGACGATGATGTCGAAGCGTCCGGTGACGACGGAGGCCGAGTTCACGAAAGGCAGTTCGGCGATGCGCTGCGCCAGTTCCCGCGCCCGGCCGCGCCCCTGCGCATTGATGCCGACGATCGCCGAGATCAATTCTGGGCGCTCGGTCAGGTTGAGCAGCCCGACGATCTTGAGCAGGTTGCGGTCGAGCAGGTTGCGCAACCGCATGCGCACCGTCGGCACCGAGACGGCCATCTTCTCGGCGACTCGATTGACGCCAAGCTGCGCATCCTGCGACAGCAGCTTGACCAGTCGCCGGTCGGTCTGATCGAGATGTTCCCGCAAACGCTTAGGCTTTCACAAATGGAAAGAAATGATGGAGTTTTCTTTCTGATATGAAAACAGCTTAGGGTGTATCTTTTGAAATCGCAAGAGCGTTCGGCCGCCTGTCAACAAGGCCGAATGGTGGATCCGGGAGGCGGGAGGGCTTTGCCGGTGTCGTGGCCGGCTGAGGGCAAGTCGACTAACGCGGCTTCTTGATCCCTGGAATGCCGCCGATCAGCTCGGCGAGAAAGTCGACCAGCAGCCGGGACCCGAGCAATGCCCGCGCGTTCCGGGATGATCAGCATGCTCCCCGGAATGGGAGTGCGGGGCGTAGTCCGGCAGGATCACTTCCAGCCGGCCGGCCACCAGGAGATCGTCGACAAGCCAGTGATGGGCAGGTGCGATGCCGCGCCCGGCGACGAGCGCTTCGCGCGCGGCAAGCCCGTGGTCGATCCGAAATCGGCCGCCAAAAGGCACCGCGTGGCGATCACCGCCTGGCCCCTGCAGGGCGAGCGTGTCGCCTGCGCGAAAGAATGCGGACGCTCGAGACAACCCAGCCCATTTCCTATCGGCAGCAGAATGGCGGTGATTACCACATCCGCAGCATGCTGCTTCGACCCGAACTGGGCGATCCGGGTGCGACGGCTTCGCACTTCATGAGGACCGCGCCGGCGCAGCCACCAAGTCGGCGACGCCGCAGTCGACTTTGCGGGACGTGGCCTGACGCGGGATTCGAAAGATCATGGTCGGGCGAGGCGCCCGAAACCTATGGGATGAATCAGCGACCGGCCCGGAAGATCGCAACGGCTGCCGCCGTCAGCGCGGCATTGCCGGATGCCGCCGTTCCGTCCGGAAGCTGGTTGCCGTCCTCCAGCCCGACGCGTGTCGACCAGTTGCGCTCCGCCGCCCGGTGGACGAACGGCCAGACCGTGGCGTCGGCGCCGTGCAGCAGGATGGCGCGACGCATTCCGGCGCGGTCGAGCACGGCGGCGATGCCGTCACTGACCTCCAGCGCCGCGGCCGGTTCCTGCTCCGAAATCTCGATCAGGATGCGCAGCAGCTGGCTGCCATGGTCGAGGTGGACCAGGCGCGCGGCGTCGGCGACGGAGGCGAGCCCGGCCTCGATGCCGACGCCGCGCTGCCGCAGGCGCTCCATGACCTCGGGCGCGGCCTTCTCACTCAGATTGACCGAGGCATAGTCGGGCAGCTCGCTCCAGCCGGCGATCGCGGCAAGCGTCCGCTCGTCGTCGTTCTCGATCCAGGCGCCGGTCGACACGCCGATCAGCGTTCCAGGGCAGGCGCGGCGAAGCGCAAGGATGGTGCGGTCCATCGCCGCCGGCGCGAGACTTTCGCGGCCATCGGGCCCGCGCGCATGGACATGCAGCTCGGCCGCCCCTGCAGCCACGCAGACGGCGCCGTCGCGCGCCATGGTCTCGGGATCGAGCGGCAGTTGCGGATGGAAATCGGCGCTGCGTGCGCCATTGATGCAGGTCTGGACAATCATGGAGGTGGCGGCCCGGTTGCGGTTGCAACCAGTCTAGCGCATGACCTCGAAAACCGAAATCGGTCCGGCGCGCATTCCTGACAAGCGGATGCGGGCTGACCCGTGTTCAGTCACGATCTGTTGGCAGGCGAGATACGGTTATTTGACGTATGCTGGGCAGCTCAAGCAGCACTGCTGATCAGCTATCTTGACGATCGTCAGCGGATGCTGCCGTATCCGGCCCCGAGCACGCCAGGGGCAACGGCATGCCCGGCCGGCCGAAAGGATATTTTGAGAATGAGTGAGCTCAAGGTCAGGACCCGAACCACCGGCGCGGTTGCCGTGCTGTCGCCGGGCAGCTTGCCCGTCGTCACCACGCCGACCGGCGGCATGGTCGACGTCGTGACCGGTGCCAGCGCGCCCGGCTTCAATCCGCTCGACCTTCTCTATGCCTCCGTGGCCGCCTGCATGGTGCTGAGCGCCCGGATCGCTGCCACGCGCATGGGTGTCGCCGCCAGCCTCGGCGAGGTCCGTGCCGATGTGAGCGGCGCAAAGGCGGCGGGCGATGTTTCCCGCATCGGCCGCTTCACCATCACGCTCGACATATCGGGCGATCTCGACAAGGCCACGAAAAAGCGGATCGTCGAGGACGCCGAAACGATCTGCACGGTCAGCAACACGCTGCGTGAAACGCCCGAGCTTGTCACCACGCTCGCCGGCTGATCGCATTGGCCAATTTCACGTATCCTCCGAGGCCGCCCATGGCACGCATTTCCCCGATCGACTATGACACCGCCTCGCCTGAAATCCGCGCTGCGCACGACGAGGAACTGCGCTTGCGCGGCCGGATGACGAATATGAAGCGCATCCTGCTGCATTCGCCGGCCGCCCATCGCATCTATGCCGAGTGGTTCACCTTGCGCGACCTGCTGCGGCCTGATCTCGACGATCGCGCCATCTGCCTGTTTTCGCTGACGATTTCCGCGGCGTGCCGGGCCGAGGTACCGGTGACCTTCTTTCGGCGCGCGCTGATCGATATGGGGCTCGATCCCGAGAGCATCGAGCCGACAGCCGATGAAGCGCTGCTGATTGCCTTCGGCAAGGCCATCGCGACTGACGCCAATGCCGTTCCCGATGGGGATCTGGGCCGAACTGAAAGCCCGCTACCAGGAGCCGCTGCTCGTCAACCTAGTCGCCTTCGCCGGCATCATGGTGGCGACGACCGTGTTCACCAATGCGGTGAGCGTCGACCTCGATCCGAACTCGAGGCTTACCGCAAGAAGGCCTGAGGCAATCGAAGCCGCCGCGCTGGGCGACCTCTATCTGGAAAACTCGCTGCGCACGATGCCGTGGCGCTGGAGCTTATCGTAGAACGTCTTACGCGGAATCCCCAGCGCTTCGATCGTGCGCCTGACGTCGCCCTCGTTGCGGCCAAGCGTCTCGCGGATGATGTCGGCCTCGTAGCGCTCCAGCCGCTCCGGCAGCTTCATGTCGGCATCCGGCCGGGCTGGGCCAGGGGATGGCGCTCCAGCGTCTTCTCCCAATCCAAGCACAAACCGCTCGGCGAAATGCGCGAGCTCGCGCACATTGCCCGGCCAGTCATGGTCGCTCAGATGGCGGTGCACCGCGGCCGGCACCGCCGGCACTGGACGCCGGAAGCGGGCGGCGGCGCGCTCGGCGAAATAGAAGAACAGCAGGGCGACGTCGTCGCGGCGCTCGCGCAGCGGCGGGATGGAGATCGTCACCACGTTGAGCCGGTAGTAGAGGTCCTCGCGGAAGGTGCCGCGCTGGTGCGGGTCGCCGAGATCGACCTTGGCGGCCGCAACCACGCGTAAATCGACGGGCCGCAACTCGTTGGTGCCGAGCGGGGTGACCTCGCGCATTTCCAGCACGCGTAGCATCTGCACCTGTGTCGAGACCGGCATGCTTTCGATCTCGTCGAGGAAAAGCGTGCCGCCGCTGGCGTGCTCGATACGGCCGATCCGCTTCTTCTGCGCCCCGGTGAAGGCACCCGCCTCATGGCCGAACAACTCGCTCTCGATGACCGTCTCCGGCAGAGTGCCGCAATTCAGCGCAACGAAATTGCCCCTGGCGCGGCGACTCCAGCGATGCAAAAGGCTGGCCACCACCTCCTTGCCGGAGCCGGTTTCGCCGGTCACCAGCACGTCGACATCGGTGTCGGCGATCTGGCGCAGCGTGCGGCGCAGCCGCTCCATCGCCGGTGTCTGGCCGATCAGCGGCAGGCCGTCCTGCGCCTCTCCGGCCGCCTCGCGCAAGGCGCGGTTTTCCATCACCAAGCGGCGCTTTTCCGCGGCGCGGCGCACGCTCTGCACCAGCCGGTCGGCGGCGAAGGGCTTTGTGATGAAATCGTAGGCGCCGTCCTTGATCGCCTTGACAGCCATGGCAATGTCGCCATGCCCGGTGACGAGGATGACCGGAATGTCCGTATCAAGCCGCAGCACGCGGTCGAAAAGCTGCAGGCCGTCGATCTCGGGCATGCGGATATCCGACACCAGCACGCCGGCAAAACCGGCGTCGAGCCTGGCCAGCGCTTCGGCCGCTACCGAAAAAGCCGACACCGAAAAACCGGCAAGCTCGAGCGTCTGCGCGGTGGCTCTGAGAAGATCGCTGTCGTCATCGATCAGGATGACCGGCGCTGCGTCGTCATTCATCATGCTGCCTTGGCCGTTACACTGCTTTCAAGAGATGGATGGTGAAGCGGGTGCCGTTGTCGTCGCTCGAAACCTCGATGCGCCCGCCATAATCGGCGAGGATATCCTTCGAGATGACGAGGCCAAGGCCGAGGCCTTTTTCCTTGGATGTGTTGAACGGCGTGAACAGCGATCTGAGGATCCCTGGCGGAATGCCGGGTCCGTTGTCGGACACGCCGACCATCACGCCGTCCGCCGTCTCCTCGACCGAAACCCGCACCTTGGCCTCATCGCGGCCTTCCAGCGCTTCAAGCGCGTTCTGGAAGAGGTTGATCAGCACCTGTTCGAGCCGGACCCGGTTGCCCATGACCTTGAGGCTCGGCGGCGGCAGGTCGATGGCGAGCGCGTCGAGCCGGCCGGCAAAGCGGCTTCTCAAGAGCACCACTGCGCCCTCGATGATGCCGCGCAATTCGACAGGCTCGGCGGCAGTGCGGCCCTTGCGGGCAAAGGCCTTCAATTCCTCGGTGATGGTGCCTATGCGTTCGGTAAGTGCTGCGATGGCGCCGAGGTTTTCCTCGGCAGGCGCAGTCTGCTTGCGGTCGAGGAAGACGCGGGCGTTGTCGGCATAGGCGCGTATGGTGGCGACCGGCTGGTTGATCTCATGGGCGACGCCGGCGGCAACCTGGCCGAGGATGGCGAGGCGGTTGGCCTGGACCAGATCCTGCTGCACCACCTGCAGCTTGGCTTCCGTGCTGCGATGGTCTGATATCTCGGCCTGCAGCCGGTCGCGGGCGCGGCTCAGATCCTCGGTCCGTTCGACGACGCGGCGTTCGAGTTCGGTGCGCGCCGCCTGTTCGGCGGCGATCCGCATTTGTCCCGACTGCCGGCGCCACAACAGATACGCGGCAAGGCCGAGCAGCGGGACCAAGACGCCGAGCGCAAGGAGCCGCATTTCACGGGACGCGGCGGCGATCGGCACTTCTGCCGGGACGAGATAGTCGAGCCGCCAGGGGGTCGAAGGAACCGGCGTGGAAAGCCTGAGATATTCCGCGTCGCTGCCGCCGGGCGTCACCGCGTGGACGATCGACACGTCCGGGCTGAGAGCCTGCGGGCGTGTGATCGGCAACGGCATCAGCGGTGCGTCGCCGAACTGCTGGCTGCTCTGAATGGCGGCAAGATCAGGCCCGGTCAGCCGCGCCGTCGTCATGAAGCGCCAGGACGGCACGCTGGTGATCAGGACGACGCCATGCTCGTCGCTGACATAGGCCGGGCGGTTCACCTCGTGCCAGTCGGCCTCGAGTTGGTCGAACTCCGCCTTGACGACAACGACGCCGAGCGGTGCGGCAGCATCGCCGACGCGTCGCGAGATATAGAGGCCGGGGCGTTTGCTGACATTGCCGAGCGCGAAATATTCGGCGGTTCCCGATTGCATCGCCGTGGAGAAATAATCGCGGAACCGGTAGTCGTTGCCGACGAAGCTGATCGGGTCGCGCCAGTTGCTGGAGGCGATCGCCAGCCCGTCGGTGCCGATGACATAGAGCACAGAAGCCTTGGTCCCGGAGACCAGCCCGTCGAGCTTGCGGTTCAGCACATCGATTGCAGCAGCACTTTTCTGCGCCAGCGCATCGCGCACCTGCTGGTCTTCCGACAGCAGCAGGGGCAGGGCGCGTGGGCTTTCCAGCACAGCGCGCAGCAATGCGACCTTCAGATTGGCGTCGGTGCGACCTTGCGCCGCCAGTGTCCCAAGCTCCGTGGTGCGGCCATAGAGGCCGGCGCCGTAAAGTGCGGCCGTGGCGATCGCAAGGGCGATGGCCGCAAACAGCAGCCAGGCACGGCGCGCCCGCCTGCCGAGTTGCTCGGGCGTCGACGGCAAGGCAGCGGCGGGGCGTTGCAGCATCACCCATTTGTGCATGATTTCGCACAAAGCACAATTCGGCTATGCGGATATCCGCACTTTTTATGCGCGAAACGAAACCACGAGTTCGAAAATACTCAGTAAAATCAAAGGGACATTCTCTTCCACGCAGTCTGGCACGGCAGTTGCAAACACGAATTCAGCGGTCGCGAGGCTGCTGGGGGTCAATGCAATTGCTCCGGGAGGTCGAGCTTTCGATCGGAGCACAATGGAGGACGTCATGCAGACAGCATTCGCTGCCGCCGAGCCGCGCGGCAAACTTCCCTTCTACCGGCATCTCTATGTGCAGGTGCTGGCGGCGATCGCCGCCGGCGTGCTTCTCGGCCACTTCTATCCCGAAACCGGTGAGGCGATGAAGCCGTTCGGCGACGCCTTCATCAAGCTGGTGAAGATGGTGATCGCGCCGGTGATCTTTCTGACGGTGGCGACCGGCATCGCCGGCGTTTCCGACCTGCAGAAGGTCGGCCGCGTCGCCGGCAAGGCGATGATCTACTTCCTGGTGTTCTCGACGCTGGCGCTTGTCGTCGGTCTCGTCGTCTCCAATGTCGTCCAGCCCGGCGCCGGCATGCACATCGATCCGGCCACGCTCGACGCCACAAAGGTGGCGGCCTTCGCCGAAAAAGCGCACGACACCAGCATCGTCGGCTTCCTGATGAACATCATTCCCGATACGATCACCGGCGCTTTCGCGAAGGGCGACATACTGCAGGTTCTGTTCTTTTCGGTGCTGTTCGGGATCGCTCTTGCCGCGGTCGGCGATCGCGGCCGCCCGGTCGTCGATTTCCTGCAGGCGCTGACCACGCCGATCTTCCGCCTCGTCGCCATCCTGATGAAGGCGGCACCCATCGGCGCCTTCGGTGCCATGGCCTTCACCATCGGCAAATACGGCATCGGCTCGATCGCCAACCTCGCCATGCTGATCGGCACATTCTATCTCACCGCGCTGCTGTTCGTGCTGGTGGTGCTTGGCGCGGTTGCCCGCTACAACGGCTTCTCGATCCTGGCGCTGATCCGTTACATCAAGGAAGAGCTGCTGCTGGTGCTCGGCACCTCGTCCTCGGAAGCGGCACTGCCGGGCCTGATGGCCAAGATGGAGCGTGCCGGCTGCAACCGCTCGGTGGTCGGCCTGGTCGTCCCGACCGGCTATTCCTTCAACCTCGACGGCACCAACATCTACATGACGCTGGCCGCGCTGTTCATCGCGCAGGCGACAGACACGCCGCTTAGCTTCGGCGACCAGATCCTGCTGCTCGCCGTCGCCATGCTGAGTTCCAAGGGCGCTGCCGGCATCACCGGCGCCGGCTTCATCACGCTGGCCGCGACGCTGTCGGTGGTTCCCACCGTGCCAGTCGCCGGCATGGCGCTGATCCTCGGTGTCGACCGCTTCATGTCAGAGTGCAGGGCACTGACCAACTTCGTCGGCAATGCGGTGGCGACAGTGGTCGTGGCACGCTGGGAAGGGGAACTCGACCAGACCAAGTTTGCCGCCGCCATGGCCGGCGACTTGCCTGAGGAGGTCGACCTGTCGCTGCCAGGGCTGCAGGCCGCCTGACCGTTCAGGCTGCATGGCATATCCCGAAGCCGGCTTGCCGCCGGCTTCGGGATAGCCACCGTCAATCTCTAACATCTGCGATTATCACAGGCCAAGCCGCTGCGCCTCAGATGTAACAGGCTTGTGAGTCTAGTTCTTGGCGCGGGGCTTGTTCCAGCCGCATTTGAAGGTCAGTATCCGCCATGCCTTCAAGGTGCCCGTCCGCTTCGATCCCGACCTGATCGCGACCGAAGGTGAGACATTTCCGTCGGGCTCGGTTGCGAGCGGCCGAACCGTCGGAGCTTTTGCTGCCGCCGACCTGACCAAGGCGGCAGCCCTCGAAGGCAATCGCGGCGTCGGTGCGAAGTCGCAAGAGACGTGACCCGTCTCCTGACGGAAGGCGCAGGCTTCCCTCTCAGGAACTCGTCGCGCTTGAAGAGGGGGGCGGCCGGTGAGCGGGTTTTTGCCGAAACCAAAGCAAGATGCGAGGTCAAACGCGATGCAGTCTGTACCGAGGATTCCGGTATCCATCATCATCCCGAACTACAATTACGCGCGTTTCCTCAAACGCAGCATCGATAGCGCCCTCGAGCAGGATTACGCGGACGTCGAAGTCATCGTCGTCGACGACGCATCGCAGGACAATTCCACGACAATCATAGAATCATATCGCGGCGAGATCCTCGCCCGCCCGCGCGCGCAAAATGGCGGGCATGCCGCCGCGTTCAACACCGGCTTTGCGGCAAGCTCTGGCAAGATCGTCCTGTTCCTCGACGCCGACGACTATCTCTATCCAACCGCTGTTTCAACGATCGTCGACACCTGGGATGCGGCAACCGCCCAGGTGCAGTCCAGGCTGCATATCGTCGACGAACGACAACGCATCAAGGACGTCTTTCCGCCGCCCGAACTGCCCTTCGACAGCGGCGACGTCATGCCGAAACTGCTGCACAAGGGCCGCTATCAGACGACCGTGACCAGCGGGCTGGCCTTTGATCGCACAACCCTGGAATCGATCATGCCGATTCCCGAGCCGGAGTTCCGCCAGGGCGCCGATGGCTACCTTGCAACGCTGGCGCCCATGTACGGACACGTCCAGTCCATCGACGAATGCGTCGGCGCCTACCGGATCCACGGCGCCAACCATTCGGTATTCGGTGAAAAGCTCGCCGAGCGGGCACGCTGGCGGGTAACCCACGATTTCCGCCGCATGCAGGCGCTGTCGGACCAGGCTTCCGGGATCGGCCTGACCATCGTGCCGTCCGATGCTGTCCGCCACGATCCGGTCCACCTGGAAGAGCGGTTGGCGTCGCTTTGCGCGGACAGGCGCCGGCACCCCGTAGCCGACGATTCCCGGCTGGCGCTCGGGGCGGCCGGCGCCGTAGCCAGCCTCGAAATGACCGCGTCCCTGCGCCGGCGCGCCGTCCTTGCCGCATGGTTCCTGTCGGTCGGGGTGTTGCCGCGGAAAATGGCGACGGCGGTCCTGTCGTGGAAGCTTGACGCATCGTCGAGACCGGCATTCCTTAGCCGCCTGTCCAAGACAATCCGCCACGCCATGGGATAGAAGGCCGTCGCCCGAAGCTTGGAAAACAGATCAAGTCAAAGGTTGGCACTCTACGGTGCCCCCCTCTGTCCTGCCGGACATCTCCCCCCACTTGGGGGAGAGATTGGCCGTCATCTTTGATTTCGCCAATCGCCAACCTCGAAAAGAGGCGCTGTCGGCGGAACTGCCAATCTCCCCCCTTGTGGGGGAGATGGCCGGCAGGACAGAGGGGGGCGCGGGTCCCATAGGCGCTAACTTAGGGGTAGACTGGTGGAATCGAGATGTGATTCCTAGGCCAGATGCAAAGGAATGATTCCA